>JAYUUR010000411.1:0-10027 GCA_043754475.1 Saprospiraceae bacterium
GTATAAATTCAAAAATCAAGCCGAAAGTATTAAGAAAATATTGAATTTACTGAGGGGAATGGGTGGAAAACATAACGATTGAAATTTTATTTTATTAAAAATAATCATTATTTAACCTTTTTTTTGAAAAGATTGTTTAAACAAACTTTTCAAAAAGGTTATAGTTTTTTTCAATGAGACATAGAAATTATCAGAAAATAGTTATTTTTGCAATGGTTAATCTATTATATACATAATCAAATCAAATTTTGACGGACAACAATTCAGATAATAAAGAGGTCACAGAATTGGTTTTAAGAGATTTTGAACTTGCAGAACCGAAAAATTTTCTCACAGACAAAGAAATGTTGGATTACCTTGCCGAAGCTATAGGTTATATGATAGAACATAGGATGGATTTCCTTTTAAGCCTTTTATATCGGTTGGATATTTCTGAAAATAAAATTGCTTTCGCATTAATGCCTGGTAATGAAGAACCTGCCAATATTGCTTTGGCTCACTTAGTTTGGGAACGCCAAAAACAACGCGTGGCAACGAAACAAGCGTATCGAGTGCAAAATCCGACTAATTGGAATTGGGATATAGAATGATATACCATTTTTGGATTAGTTTTTGTATTTTAATCAAATTAAATGTCAACATTGAAGTTAACAATGAAAAAACGAAATTTATACTTAATAATTAAAAAAAACAGCTTCCCATGACCGAAAAGCGTGAACATAAAATTTTGAGCGTCGTTATCGCAGACGATCATCAGTTGTTTGTAGAAAGCCTTCGTTTGCTTTTACAATCTAACGATGCCTATCATTTTAACATTACAGGCGTTGCTTATTCGGGCGATGAACTGTTGAACTTGTTGAAAGTCAATAAACCTGATTTGCTTTTATTAGATATTAATATTCCGACTAAAAACGGATTAGAGGTATTGCAAGAAGTAAAAAAGACAATGAAAGGCACCCGTATCCTCGTACTCACGATGTACGATGATCCTAAAATCATCAAATCGGCATTCGATATGAATGTTGATGGTTATTTGCTTAAAAATTGCGGCAAAGACGAATTATTAGACGCCATCGAAACCGTTTTGAACGGTGAGGTCTATATCGGAAAAGGTGTCAGCGTTGCGAATCATCAATCTGAAACGTCTAATTTTGAAGACATTTTTCAGAAAAAATTCAGCTTAACTAAACGTGAAATTGAAGTTTTGAGGCTCATCACTCAGGCTCGGAACAATGGTTCGATTTCAAAAGAGCTTTATATCAGCGAGCAAACGGCGGCTGTTCATCGAAAAAACATCATGCGTAAAATTGGTGTCAATAGCACGGCTGCTCTCATTCGTGTGGCATATGATAATCAATTAATATAGTCCAATAATGCCCATAATGCCTTGAAAAAAGGTAAAAAAGCCTTAAAATGGTCGGTAAGCGAAAAGCTTTTACCGACCATTTTTCATTTTGACATAATGAATATTTAACCTTGAAAGCCTACCTCTTAACTGTTAAATTTATACTTGCACATAAAAATACCCTATTTAGAGTATGTTTGATAATGAAAAAGATATTAGCTTTGTATCCGAAAAGGTTAAATATTATACTTTTCATTTTATTTTTTTTTCCAAAAACCTGAATCCTATGAACTTTGTAAAAAGCAAACAAACCGAGACATTTGCATATGTCCTTGAGTTAAAAAAAAATCTTGGAATAAGGCTGCTCTTCTTAAAATGATGACACATTGACTGTGATTCATCATAGGCTTCTGTTTTTGGCTACTCCCTTAAATCAAATATTTAAAATTTTAGAAATACTCGTTTTGTAAAAAACGGACAGACGATTACGAACTCGAAATTTAATTCCGTGAACATCGCAAAAACCGACACTCAATGAAGCAACACTTCATTTTCATGTTTTTCATGGCTGTTGTAATGCCCGCAATTGGGCAAGTCACTTTTATTGCACCAACTAAAAATGCAACAAAAGGCGATATTGTAAGCGTTGAAATTCGCGTAAAAACCCGCGACAGCATTTCTGCTTTACAATTTACACTTGAATGGACCCCCTTAGTATTGGAGTTCAAATCGGTTGATAATGTGACCTTACCTAATAGTTCGATGGATATATTTGGCTTAAACAGCGTGGCACAAGGCAATTTGAAATTTTTATGGATTAGTTCCACAGATGGTATCAATATTCCTGATAGCTCAATAATTTTTAAACTTAATTTTAAAGCTATCGGTGATAAAGGTACAAGCAGCGACATCAAATTCACCAACTCTCTTATCAAAATAAAAGCCTTAAATCCTAAAATAGAAAGCCTTGTCACGACCACTCGCGATGGGATAGTGACTGTCAATATGTCAAGCGCTATCGGAATGGTGTCGGATACTGAGGGGGGGATTTTATTGCATCAAAATATACCCAATCCTGTTCAAAATATAACTAATTTCCCCTTTGAATTAAAAGAATCGGGCGAAGTGAGTTTGGAAATATTTGATACTATTGGCAGAAATGTTTTTCAGAAAAAAGCATTTTTCAACGCTGGAAAACATCAAATAGAGCTGAATACTGAGGGGGTGCTGCAAAAAGGCACTTATATATATGGCATCAGAACAAAGCGCGGATTTATTAGCCGAACGCTTGTGAAGATATAAAATAACTACTTATGTGGTCGCCCCGGAGGGGCTAAATATCGGTAGATATAATTTTCATTAAAATTCAATAAAAACTGATTTAAGGCGAGACGGTGTTTCGCTGTTACCAAAAACTTGATTTATTAACTTTCCCAAACTCCAATCTCTAATGGTAAGTAGAATATTTACTCACCTTGTATTAGTGCTCGGTTTGTTTTCAGCCGTAAGTCTGAAAGCTCAGCAAGTAACATTTACAATTTCACCAAGCATGGTGACGCCTGCAGTGGGCGATACTGTTCGTCTGAATATAGTCGTGACGAATTTTACAAATATTGTCAGCTTCCAATACGCTATGGATTGGGACGCTAATTTGTTTCAATTTGTAACGATTGACAACAAAGACAATATGCCAGATAAGCAAAATCTGGATTTCAATAATTATACACCCAGTGCCGTCATTGTAGGATGGAGTGCTGTAGGCGGTGCTCAACGCAGTGCACCTAACGGAACGGTCATTTATCGACTCAACCTCAAGGTGAAGGCGGCTTCGTCTAATTATTGGGCGAAATTCACTGGCGATGGCACCAGCTTAGAAGTAATTCAAGCCGGTCAGAGCGTGACGCCTGTTTTTGGCAATTTGGGTAACCCGCCAGGTGGAGCCAGTACAGCTTTGACTGTGAAGACATCTACGCACTCGATTCAAGCGAATCAGAGTGTTTGTGTAGGTGTTACGGCTGATAATTTCACTAATATTGAGGTAGCTCAATGGCAAATGAAATGGGATTCAACGGTTTTGCGTTTTGATTCGTTGACAAAAATGAACACGACTTTGGGTCTTTCAGTGGGCAGCCATTTCGGTACGACTCAAGCTGTAACGAATGGTCGTTTGTATTTTTCATGGAATTCAACGCCACCTAAATCAGTTCCTAACGGTGATACTCTTTATAAAATATGTTTTAAAGCACTTGGGGCTGTGGGTACTTCTACCCCCGTCAGTACGCTTTTGACTAATTCAGAAGTTTACCGTTCCAATTCAGGCAGTAGTACACTTATAGCTATTACACCTCAAAACGGAACAGTCAATATTGCAGCACCAACCACTACAACTGGTTTGGCTTTTTCTGGTACAACCGTTTCAGGTAATATAGGCGATACGGTTTGTGTGAAAGTATATGTTAAAAACTTTAAAGACATCGCTATTGCAGGTTTCTCTATGCATTGGGATTCTACGAAATTAAGTTTTGGTAAAGCACATATTTTGAATCCACAATTTGGTCCTCAGGATTCGCTTGTTTTACCCAATCCAACGACTACGACTACTTACTCTTCTCCTAATAATGTATTTGTTTATAAAACAACTGCATCAGGTTCATTAGTCATGTTTGCTGATTTATCAGGATTGAATAATGGTAATGGTGTAACCTTAACAGGAGATAGTTCATTGGTTTTCGATGTCTGTTTGAGAATAAATAGTGGTGCACCGGGCTCAAGCTTCCCTTTTACCTTCAATGGTGTTCCATTTAAAGTCCAAATTTTGGATAAGGATGTAAATAAAATTCCGGTAACTTTTGTAAGTGGTAATATTAAAATTAATAATGTAGTAGTACCTGCGATTGTTGCGTCGGGCAGCGTTACGAATGCCAATTGTAAAAATGGCAGCGATGGTAGTGTAACATTGACTGTTTCGGGCGGCACTGGTGTATTTACTTACGCATGGACAGGTCCGAGTTTTGTCGCTACATCTAAAGATATTTCAAGCCTTAAAGCAGGTAAATATTTTGTAACGATTACGAGTGGATCAGCATCTCCGAAAGTAGATAGCTTTACGGTGACTGAACCTACTATTATTTCTACTACTAAAACAAGTGCCAATGTCAACTGTTTCGGTCAAGCAACGGGTAGTGTAACTTTAACGCCTGCTGGTGGCACTGCTCCTTATACATACGCATGGAGCAGCGGTGAAACGTCAAAAGATATTGCTAATAAAGCAGCTGGTAGATATATCGTAACTATTTCTGATTCTAAAAGCTGTTCAATCAAAGATACAACGGATATTACTCAACCGGCAGCAGCTATTAGTCTGACAAATGCTGTAACGAATGTCACTTGTAATGGTGCTTCTACGGGGGCTATCAATTTAACAGTGGCAGGTGGTACACCGCCTTATACTTATTCATGGACAGGACTTAACGGCTTCACTGCTTCTACTGAAGATATTTCAAATTTGAAAGCAGGTGGTTATTTTGTAACTGTTACTGATTCAAAATCATGCGCTCAGACTATGGGTCCTATTAATGTTATTGAGCCGGCGGCTATTACGGCGACCCCCTCAGTAACAAGTGCTACTTGCGGTCAATTAAATGGTGCAATTAGTATTGCGCCTGCGGGTGGAACAGCTCCTTATTCTTTTAAATGGACAGGAACTAATTATACTTCTACTGCTCAAAATATTTCAGGTTTAGCAGCAGGTAGTTATACAGTTGAAATTACGGATGCGGCGTCTTGTAAATTGACGTTACCGGCTATCTCAGTTTCTTCGGCTAACCCAACTTTTATTCTTTCAAATGTTGTGACCAATGTTTTATGCAACGGCGGCAGCACAGGTGCAATTGTTTTAACTGTAACAGGTGGAAACGGTAATTTCGCTTACGCTTGGACAGGTTCTAACGCATTTACCGCAACAACTAAGGATATTTCTAACTTAAAAGCAGGTGCTTACAATGTAGATGTCACTGAAAATGGTACAGGTTGTAAAGTGGTGGCATCAGCTATTAATGTTACAGAACCTACTGCAATCTCACTTGGTCAGCCTCAAAAAACGGATGTGAAATGCAAAGGTGGTTCTACAGGTACTGCTTCAATCAGCGCATCAGGTGGCACAGGTAGCTTTACATATTCATGGACGGGACCTAACGGTTTTACGGCTTCAAATACTTCTGCAATTAGTAATTTAATAGCTGGCACATATACTGTAGTAGTTAAAGATGCTAATAATTGTTCTGCTACAACTTCAGTTACAATTGGCGAACCTTCCACAGCAGTAGCTATCGGCACCCCCTCAGTAACAAACGTATTATGCAAGGGTGCATCTACCGGTTCAATTGTCATTTCAGTACAAGGTGGTATTTCTCCTTATACTTTCCTTTGGAGCAATGGCAGCACGCAGCAAAATTTGAGCAATATTGCAGCAGGCAATTATACAGTTACTGTTAAAGATGCCAACAGTTGCACGGTGGTTTCAAGTTCAATACCTGTAGTTGAGCCGGCAGCAGCTATCGCAGTTACCCCCTCAGTAACAAATGCCTCTTGCGGTCAATTGAATGGTGCAATCAATATTACGCCTTCGGGTGGAACGGCTCCTTATACATTCAAATGGACAGGACCCAATGGCTATACATCGACTTCTCAAAATATAGCTAATTTGGCGGCGGGCGGTTATACAGTTGAAATTACGGATGCATCGGCTTGTAAATTTACTTCAAATGCCATCACGGTTATTTCTACAAATGCTACTTTCAGTCTTTCTAACACCGTTACCAATATTTCATGCAATGGTAGCAACAACGGCAGCATTGTTTTAAATGTAACAGGCGGCAACGGTAATTTCTCCTACGCATGGACAGGTTCAAACGCATTTACTGCTACAACTAAGGATATTTCTAACTTAAAACCAGGGAGTTATAATGTCAATGTAACAGAAAATGGTACAGGTTGCCAAGTGGCGGCATCAGCAATATCAGTTACTGAACCAGTAATAATCAGCATCAGTGTCACTCAAAAAACAGATGTAAAATGTAAAGATGATGCAACTGGTAGCATCTTAATAAGTGCAGCAGGTGGAAACGGTGGATTCAATTATTCATGGTCAGGACCGAATGGTTTTACAGCATCGAATACTTCATCAATCAGCAATTTGAAAGCCGGAACATACACAGTAACGGCAACAGATTCTAAAGGTTGTACAGCCAGTACTTCAGTGCCTATCATTGAGCCTTCTACAAAAGTCACTATCGGCACCCCCTCAGTAGTGAACGTTTTATGCAACGGTGCATCAACTGGTTCAATCAATATTACAGTGCAAGGTGGTACGAGTCCTTATACTTTTGCTTGGAGCAACGGTAGCACGCAGCAAAATTTGAGTAATATTCCAGCAGGCAATTATGTGGTGATTGTAACAGACGCTAATGGTTGCAAGGATACAAAATCCATTGATGTTACTCAACCAAATGCTTTAATTATCTCAGGCACGACATCTAACTCGGTGATTGGTTGCGTCGGTACTATCACATTATCTGTAACAGGGGGTATTGCACCTTATTCTTACTCATGGGTAGGTAGTGGCATTACAAATCCAAATGATCCTAATCAGTCGAATTTATGTCCGAATGAAATATATACGGTGACTGTAAAAGATGCTAATAATTGTACATCTACAAAACAGTTCACCATCACAGGTCAAATCGCGCCGCCTATTCGCTTGACTGACTCTACAGTTGTATCTCAAGCAGGTTGCCCTGGTCAAAATTTAGGTGCGATTAATATTGCTTTCATAGGTGGAAAAGCACCTTTCAGTTTTGAATGGATGAACTCAACAGGTGCAATCATTGGAAGGGAGCAAAATATTAAAAACTTAGTGGCAGGCAAGTACCGTGTTAAGATTATTGACATGGTCGGTCAAAGCTATCTTTCAGGTGAAATTATAATTAAAGAATCGGCTTCAACCATTAATATAGCAGTATCAAGCACAAAATCTGAATCATGCATCGAAAATGACGGTGAAATCAAGCTAAATGTAACAGGTGGGTCTCCACTCTATAAATATATTTGGAGTGATGGACCTACTTCACAAGATAGGCTATTGATAAAAGCAGGTAGTTATAGTGTTACTGTCAGCGATGCAACTGCTTGTCTTAGCAATAAAAACGGTATTGAGGTTAAAAAAACGCCTTGCTCTTTAACATTAAGCTCTGCAAATAAATCAGCAACTTGTTTTGGTCTGAAAAATGGTTCAATTACCGTTAATATTCAAAATGGTGAGCCGACTTATGTTGTTCGTTGGACTCCTACTGACTCGGTGCGTATCAACAATTTACCGCGCAGAGATGGCACTTATGAAATTCAAAATTTAGCAGCCGGTACATATGTCATCAGTATCACCGATGGTAATAATCAAATGACAACCATTACTGAAAGAGTAGATCAACCTACTGAAATCTTGATTACAAAAACGGTTAAAAACGATGCAGGAAATTGCAGTGGTAGCATTGTCCTCGCTGTTTCAGGTGGTACGCCTCCATATTCTTATATTTGGAATGATGGCGCAACATCTCGCGACCGCTTCAACCTTTGCGCCAATAGTATTCTGAGCGTACAAGTGACGGATTCAAAAGGTTGCTTCAAATCAACACCGAATGATACCATCAAATCAATGATAGAGCCGACTACTTGCGGTACAATCCGTATTAATACCAATTTTGACGGCTTCAACCTTAAATGTTTTGGCGATAAAAACGGTAGTGCATCAGTTGTTACGGTCACAGATTTATCCATCACAGCGCCATTCCAATATGTTTGGGACAATGGAGAAACTGGTCCAACAGCATTCCAGTTAGCTGCTGGAGCGAGAACAGTGCGTGTATCTGGAGCTAACGGAAGAAGCTGTATTGCCAATTTCGTCATGAAAGCACCTGATGAAATAAAAGTAAATGTTATTCCGAGTAGCCAGGGTTGTTCGCTTGAAACAGTTGTGAGAGGTGGCGTTGCACCATACAGTTATAAATGGTCAACTCCTAAAGGCGATACAAGTGTTAAAATAACTGGCTTGACTGCTCTAAGTAAATATTTTGTAATCGTCAAAGATAAATATGGTTGTACTACCGATCCAGGCATTGGTACAGTTGAGTGTGAAGTATATTGCCTTAAAGGACCTGGGGTTATAACGCCTAATGATGATGGTAAAAACGATAAATTTACAATTCAAAAATGTGATTATAAAAACGTTCGTTTGCAAGTTTTCAATCGTTGGGGTCAAATAGCTTATGAAAATAATGATTATACCGACCAATGGGAAGGCTATAGCAAAGACGGTAAAGACGGTAAAGAGTTACCGGAAGGCGTTTATATGTTCGTCATCCGTGCACTCGAAGCCAACGGTATTGAAAAAATTGAAAAAAGTACCGTTTCCATTTTAAGACAGTAATTTTTATTGAAAACTCCTTGATTGATAAACTTTACGAGGGTTCGCAACCCTCGTAAAGTTATGAATCAGATTCATTTCTCAAAAATCAAAAATCTTTTAACGATGAAAAAAATATTACTTTCGATAATCGCCGCAGCCGCCCTATCTTTCTCAGCAAAAGCGCAGGATGAAGCTATTTTCAGCCATTACATCCTCAACCCGATGCTCATCAATCCGGCTTTCGCTGGCTTCAACGACAATGTTCAGATATTCGGACATTTGCGTTCGCAATGGGCAGGCTTCGATGGAGCACCTAAAACATATGCATTGACTTTAGACATGCCTGTTACAGATAAAGTAGGCTTAGGTGGCTTGCTTTTATCTGAAAGATTCGGCGTCATGAACCGCTTACGCGCTCAATTCAATTACGCTTATCGTTATTCTACCAAAGGTCTTAAATGGAGCATTGGTTTTTCAACGGAGTTTCACAAAAGTAAAATAGATCCCTCTATTAACGATATTAACCTCAATCCCCTTGTGGATAGAAACGATCCGTTGGTGATGGAACGCATAAAAGGTATTACTTTTTTTGATGCCTCTTTTGGTGCCGCTATGTTAATTGACGATAAAATTATCCTGTCAGCATCTACGCCCAACCTTATACGTCAGCCTTTAGGAGCCATTGATCCTTCTAAAAGTAAACGCACTTTTTTGCGTCAATTCATTGTCATGGGTGGTTATCGCATCAAAAAAGATCAATTGACTTTTGAACCATCTTTGCAAGTCCGCAAAGTGTATCAAGCCCCTTTTGAAGTAGATTTAAACTTTAAAGTGAATGCTTTTGATGATAAATTGGTAACAGCCTTGACGCTTCGTCCGGGCAACAGTGGTCAAATCGGCTTCCTGCTCGGTACTAAACAGCCGGGTTTCCAAGTTTATTATTCATACAATAGTTCATTGGCGGAGTTCAAATCATACAACCGCACAGCCCATGAAATTACATTGGGTATAGAAATCAAGAAGCAGGAAAAGAAAATTGAGCGCGGCAGCAAAAGATATAGAAATTAAATTTTTTAAGATAACAAATTATAATCTCATGAATTAAATTTAAATCCCCCCTTTAAAAATTTAAAACCCTACAAAATAAAATTATTACAAAACTTGCTTTAAAAACGCTTTACAGATTTTAATGAGATTAAGAATAGTTGATTGACATTTGGAAA
>JAYUUR010000412.1:0-3323 GCA_043754475.1 Saprospiraceae bacterium
CCAAATTGGCGGCACCATTCCCGACGAACCGCTTTTAGCGGACCATCACGTCCACTTTTGCGGTATGCCCATCGCTTTAGTGGTGGCTGAAAGTGAAGCGATTGCTCGAAAAGCTTTGAAAATGATTAAAGTGGAGATAGAACCGTTGCCTATTATTACAGACCCCCGTGAAGCGGCTGCTAAAGGCGAGTTGATTGTTCCACCAAAACATTTTTCTTTGGGTGATACTGAGGGGGCGTTTAAAAATTGCGAATATATCGTAGAAGGCAAGGCAGAAAGTGGTGGACAAGAGCATTTATACATCGAAACACAAGGTGCGTACACCGTTCCGATGGAAAACGGCGGCATTAAAGTGTACTCCTCCACGCAAGGTCCGACGGCTGTGCAAAGAGCAGTTTCTAAAGTGACAGGCTTGGCGATGCACCAAATTGAGGTGGATGTCACGAGGCTCGGCGGCGGTTTTGGCGGTAAGGAAGACCAAGCCAATATGTGGGCTGCCCTGTGCGCGATGGCAACTCAAATTTTAAAAAGACCCGTCAAATATAGCCTACATCGTATGGAAGACATGCGGATGACAGGCAAACGCCACCCTTATTCATCCGATTTCAAGATAGGTTTGGATAAAAACTTGAAAATTATTGCCTACGAAGCCTCATTTTATCAAAATGCAGGGGCGGCGGCTGACCTTTCACCTGCGGTATTGGAACGAACGCTTTTTCATTGCACCAATGCGTATTTTGTTCCGAATGTGAAAGCAACGGCATATAGTTGTCGCACCAATTTACCGCCGAACACAGCATTTAGAGGTTTTGGCGGACCGCAAGGCATGTTTGTGATGGAAGCGGCGATAGCGAAGGCGGCGGCAGTGATTGGAGTGACCCCCTCAGTCATTCAAGAGAAAAATCTCCTAAAAACGGGCGATTCGTTTCCCTATGGTCAAATCGCTCAAAGCGAAGCCGTTCGCGCATGGCAAGCAGCAGATGAGCATTTTGATTTTAAAAAAGAAGGAAAAAGTATTAAAATTTTCAATAAACAAAATGAATACGTTAAAAAAGGCATGGCTTTGATGCCCATTTGCTTCGGTATCTCTTTTACCAAAACGCCGATGAACCAAGCGCACGCTCTCGTGCACATTTATACGGATGGCAGCGTGAGCATCTCGACGGGGGCGGTAGAAATGGGTCAAGGGGTGAATACCAAAATCTGTCAAGTGGCTGCTCAAACGTTGGGCATTTCAACGGATAAAGTAAAAATTCATACAACCAATACCTCTCGCATAGCCAATACTTCGCCCTCCGCAGCCAGTGCTACGGCAGATTTGAACGGCAGAGCCACTCAAATGGCTTGTGAAAATCTGTTAAAACGTTTGAGAAATGTAGCGACTGAAGTCTTGAAAATCAAATCAATAAAGGATATTTCATTTAAAGATTCATTCGTTTATTTTAAAAATGAAAAGACTGAATGGACGTGGGAGAAAATCATCAATGAAGCCTATTTAAAACGCGTCAGCCTTTCCGAACACGCCCATTACGCGACCCCCTCAGTACATTTTGACTGGACGACTGCCAAAGGACACCCGTTTGCTTACCACGTTTACGGAACAGCAATGGTCACCGCAACGGTGGATTGCCTGCGCGGTACGTATGAAATTGATGCTGTAAAAGTGGTGCATGATGCAGGAAAAAGCATGAATGTAAAAATTGATTTAGGGCAAATCGAAGGCGGCATTGTTCAAGGCATCGGTTGGATGACGATGGAAGAGGTGGTGTATGATGCCAACGGTAAATTGCGCTCAAATGCCCTTTCCACCTACAAAATACCTGATATATATAGTGTTTCGAAGGTAATTGACATTCATTTTTTAGAAAAAACAGAAAAAAACTTAGCAATTTTCAATTCAAAAGCGGTTGGTGAGCCGCCGTTGATGTATGGGATTGGGGCATATTTTGCTATTAAAAATGCGATGAATGTGTTTAGAAAAATCAATCAAAAAGATATTATTTCTGCACCAATGACGCCTGAGAAGGTGTTGATGAGCTTGTATGAGAAGGAATTTATTGCAGTAAAAATATAAATCAAATAAGTGTTGTCAAGAAGCTATTCAAATCAGCTTTAGCAGCATTGCAATAAGAAGCGTTTTCAGTTACTTCGCCTGTTGATAAATCGTATTTATACCACACTTTTCTTTTGTAATCATAGACAAAACCTTCTTGAACATCGTAATCATTCATGAGTTCCCATAGTTTTTTACTGTCTTTTTTTACGCCTTGCGTATGTGTGATTTCGATAATCGTTTTAGTTAAATCATTATCAACGTCAATAAGCATCACATCAGGTACGGGGCTTGTTTGACTTTCATCAATCATCGTTTCTGGATATGGAAACAACCTTGTTTTGGCTTGCATATAAAGACTGGTCAAACCATAAATCAATCGGGCTATGATTTCTTGGTGCTTACGCGATGTGGTGATACCGATAACTATTAAATTATCATTCATTTTTAAATTGTTTTTACGAATTTATAGTTTTAAAGGGAATTTAAAAGGATTTCAAACTATCATTTTTAACTCTAATAATCTCCGCCGCTATGCTCACTGCTATCTCCTCAGGCGTTTGGCTTCTTAAAGATAAGCCAATCGGCGCATGAATTTTTTTTAAAACAGCCTCTTCCACCCCTTCATTTCTAAGATTTTGAAACATCGTATCCACTTTCGCTTGGCTGCCGAGCATACCGATATACTTAAAGTTCTTAGATAGCAGACCCCTCAGTACAATATCATCTGTGCGATACCCAACCGTCATTATCACGACATAATGATAGTTTCCTTCGGGTACAAAATCACTGATATGGACATAATCCACCGTTGTTTTTACATGGGCAAAATCATTTTCCACGAAAGTATTTAAATCATCTCTATCATCTAAAAGATGGATTTTAAAATCTTCCAAAAACCGCATTTGCTTGGATAATGCCAATGAACAATGCCCACCACCAATAATATACAAATGATTTTTAAAACCTAAATTTTCTTCATAAACAGTTGATTCATTAGTTTTTATACATAAAAAATTATTGTCATTTTTTTTATTTAAAAATTGAAAACCGTTTTTATTTGATAAAAAAATTACCCCCTCAGTATGTGAACCACTTTGAATGATATTTAGCTTTAAACAGGCAATAATTTTTTCAATAATCTCTACATCCTCCTCTTTAAAAGTATAAAAAAGCATCGTTTGCTCGCCCGAACAAATCATACCGCTTTGATCTTGAACAGCCTCTTTATTGTGGCTTTGTCTTTTAATCAATGGCTCTACCCGATCCT
>JAYUUR010000413.1:0-10019 GCA_043754475.1 Saprospiraceae bacterium
GAAATTCTCCGATAAAAATGCTTTGGATACCAAAATCTCTTTCTGTTTGGCATCCAAAGATCCAACAGGTAGAGCCACAACGGGCATACTGAATGTGCCAACATCCGTCAGTTCATGGCTTGCCGATGATAAAATGAAATCAGCGACCACAGGCGGTAGCACCACGTGGGATAGCGAAAAGTATCTGAATATTTGGGTGGTTAGCTTTCCCGATAGTATTAGCGGCTACGCTCAAATGCCCGCAGGACCCGCCATAACTGATGGCATCGTGATTGATGCACGGTATTTCGGCAAAAAAGGGACAACCGATAAAGATTTTCCTTATACCGAAGGCAAAACCTTGACCCATTTATTGGGCAGCTATCTGAATGTCTATGAATTATGGTCAGAAACAAGACAATGCGGCGATGATGGCGTGGGTGATACTCCGATTCAAAACGCCCCGACGCTCGGCTGTGTAGATTATCGCCACGTCAGTACCTGCGATGGCAATCCCGTAGTGATGAGCATGAATTTTATGGACAACACGAATGATCCATGCCAATATATGTTTACCACCGGGCAAAAGAAACGGATGCACGCTTGCTTAGTGAAAGACGGTATCCGTTATAAATTGGTGCAATCGGGCGAAACACAATGTGCCAACGGCAATAATACCCAAGCCTTGCAAAAGCCCACTGTTGTGAAGCCCATAGAACCAATTGCGATGGCATCATTCAGTTACCGCATCTATCCCAACCCTGCCCAAGAAAGCATCAACTTTGAAATCGCTACTGAGCAAACAGCCAAAGCAGAGTTGACTATTTTCAACGCGCAAGGCAGCATCCAAAAACAAATGTATTATACGGTCAACGAAGGCAATCAAGTATTTGAAGTGAAGTGCAGCGATTGGTCGCCCGGCTTATACTTCGTGCGTATGCAAGTGAACGAGGAAGTGAAGACGGAGAAGGTGATTATTAATCGGTAAGGCTGATTTATATTTAAAAATAAAAAAGCTACCCTTCGCAAAAGGTAGCTTTTTTATTTTTTAATCGTATTCAGTTTATCACAACGAAGGATAAAACAACAATTCTGTCATCGCATTGCGCGGTTTGAAATGCCTCCAATTTTCTTTTTGATGTTTCAATCTGTCAGCAATAATCCAAAAAACGCTGGTGTTGACGCCTAAGCCACAATGGCTGCCTCTGACTTGAATGTTCTGATGGAAGGCGTCTTCTTCAATTTCTACACAGACTTCCCACGGGACGATGCCGTCTTCTTTGGTGTAAATAGCAGTGGATGGCACAGGGGCGGGGAGAGGTAATTTACTCAAAAAATCTATATCCGTATCTTCCACCCGCTTGCCACCCGAAATGAGCGTATAGAGCCAAGCAATATTATTTGGCTGTTTGATGTCTTGAAAAGGCGACCCTAATGTGATGACTTGCCGAATCAAATCAGGTCGGGCTTTAGCAATTTCTCTGGCAAATACACCGCCGAGGCTCCAACCGATTAAACTTACTTTTTGATTGTATTTCGCCTGTATTTTTTCAACGGATGCTAAAAGCGTCGCCATATATTCTATTTTACCCAAATTTCTGCCCAAACCCCAATCAAAAACCGTATAGCCTGATTTGTTGACAAAATCGCGCAATAAACCTGTAGAAAACTTGCTGCTCATAAAACCGGGCAATATCATGACCGGATGTCCATCACCATCGCATTCAGGTTTGCGAAGGCTTTGATAAGGATATGAAATGCCCAGTTCGGTCAAAGCTCTACCGGCTTCGGTCATACATAGAAAAAGGGAAGGTCTATTAGATTTTTTATGAAAGTTGAACATAAATGATAAATTTGATTAGTCGTAAAATGTAAAAGCGTAAAACGATTCTGATTTGTAATATTTATTTTGGCAAAAGCACCAAATGACGTGCTAAGATATTCTTTTTTTTAATTGAAGAAAATTTTATTCTAAATTTCTCAACCTTACCCAATAATTGTGTTTGACCAAATAATTTCATCGCGGGTATTTGCTCAACAATTTTTATAGCGTATTGAGCATATGTTTTGAAAATTCCTATTAAAATTTTGATAATTTTACAACAATAAAACATAACTAAGGGAATGGTTTGATATTTAGCACCCCCTCAGTATTTTGCCCATTTTTAAGCCTCATTTAATTGTAAAAATAGCTATCTAAAAATTTGAGTATGGAAGCACAGACTACTAAAACATCTGAAATAGAGAAAATGTTAAAAGCCGCGAGCTTTCAAAAGACTATATCCCTTTTGGCAGAACAAAAAGGAGAGACCATTGCGACGGTCAGCAATGAAGCGGAAGCGTATTTGAAGGAGCTTTATACAGAACACCGCTCTATGTCCAATATGATTTTGATGGAAGCGGCGGAGTATATATTGGGCAGAGGCTACGATAAAACAATAGATGTTAATCCCGACGAAATTAAGCAATTGGCAAAATTGATGCGAAAACACCCCGTTGCCTTCGTTTTGACGCATAAATCGTATGTGGATTTGTTGGTTTTGGCTTTGGTTTTAGCGCGGCATGGCTTGCCTTTGCCGTATATGTTTGCAGGGATTAATCTGGATTTGTTTGGTGTGGGCAAATTTGCAAGGCAGTCAGGTGTGATTTATATCCGCCGTTCTTTCAAGGATAATCCTGTTTATAAAGCCACTTTGAGGCATTTTATTGCTTCATATTTGAATAAACAAGCGCATTTTATGTGGGCTTTGGAAGGGACTCGCTCCCGTACGGGCAAATTGGTCTGGCCCCAAATGGGTATTTTGAAATATATTTTGGAAGCTGAAGAAGACTCGAAACAAGCGGTCAAATATGTGCCTGTTTCGATTGTCTATGACCTCATTCCCGACGTTGCAGATATGACAAAAGAGGGACGCGGCAAAGAAAAAAAATCGGAAGATTTGGCGTGGCTTATCAAATATGTGCGGAAAATGGGTGGCAATTTAGGGCGCATTTCCCTCCGCATCGGTGAACCCGTAGAGACAACAGAAGTGCATAACGCACCCATCCCGGATGATGAAGAGAATGAACCGGCAGGCAAAGCATCATTTTCACATTTTGCTTTCGAATTAATGCATCGCATCAATCAAATTACGCCAATTACCACGACTTCGCTTATTTGCACTTCACTTTTGAGCAAATTTGCTTTGACCAAGCGTGGCGTGGAAAGCGACATTGCCGCCTTGATGCAACTCATTGAAAGCCATAAAAAAGATGCACTTGTGGATAGGGGTCGTCCGATTGGCGAAAGTGTGCAGGTTGCGCTCAATTTATTGACCAAAGCCAATGTTTTTCTACAACAAGGCGATGGGTTGAATGCTAAATACGCTATTTATAGAGAGAATTATTTGCCTGCCACTTATTATTCAAATATGGCGGTGCATCATCTTTATCATCGTTCATTTATTGAATTGGCATTGGTAAAAGTAGCGCATTTGCCTGTATCCGAACGGCTTTTGGCTTTTTGGACGGAGATTATGTCGTTGCGAGATGTATTTAAATTTGAATTTTTTTATTCCAAAAAACCGCAATTTACCAACGAAATTGAAGCTGATTTAAACTCTATTGATGCCCATTGGCAAAGCCATATTTTTGAAACAGAATCGAATATTGAAACCCTTTTAGAAAAGCAAAAGATATTAGTGTCGCCTGTTTTGTTGTTCAATTATATTGAAGCCTATCGGGTGGTCGCGCATGGTTTGCAAACGTGGGATACAAATCAAGAACTCAATGATAAAACATTGCTCAATTTCTGCCTTTTCCTCGGAGAAGAAATGCATTGGCAAGGGCGCATTAGGCGCATCGAAGCGGTATCAAAAGTGTTTTTAATCAATGGCATTCGTTTGATTAAAAACCTCAATTTAATGCCAACGGCAGATAACCCTAAAACGCAGGAGATAGCCCATTTTATCCATTCACTTGAAGATATAGCTAATCGAGTCAACACTTTGCAAGGCATTATCCTTTCAAAACCCATAGAGCATACCCCCTCAGTACCAATCGAGCGGGAGATAGTACCCGGCTCAAAAACGGACAGTTTGACAAAGGACATCATGGCAGGGGAATCGGGTTCACATATCGGCGCATTTTTCGATTTAGACAGAACCCTCATCAAAGGCTTTTCCGCTAAAGATTTTTTCAAAACCCGCATGTTAAGCGGCAAAATATCGGCTAAAGAATTGGTCGCTCAGTTCGCAGGAGTTTTAGCCTATGCCATCGGCAACGGCAATTTTGCAGGCATGGCAGCTATCAGTGCAAAGGGCGTGCAAGGCGTGCGCGAGCAAGTGTTTATAGAAGTAGGGGAGGAGGTTTATCATAAGCATTTAGCGGCGGCTATTTATCCTGAATCTCGGGCATTGGTAGCAGCGCATTTAGCCAAAGGACATACAGTTTCGATTGTATCGGCAGCAACGCCTTATCAAATTGAACCCATTGCAAGGGATTTGGGTATTGCCCACGTGATGTGTACGCGCATGGAAGTTGAGGACGGCGTTTTTACAGGCAATATCGTCAAGCCCGCATGTTGGGGTGAAGGGAAAGCGATTGCAGGGCAACAAATGAGTGAAAAGTACGGGCTTGACTTAGGCAAAAGCTTTTTTTATACCGATAGCGTAGAGGATTTGCCCCTTTTAGAAATCGTCGGCAATCCATGCCCTTTGAATCCTGATGCTAAATTGTCCGCTTTGGCTTTTCAAAACGATTGGCCCGTTTATCGGTTCAACGAAGAGGTAGAATCAAAAGCGACGAATGTTGTTCGGACAGGCTTGGCTTTGGGTGTTTTTGTTCCGGCTATCTTGTCGGGTGTAGCGAAAGGCGTGAAAAATATGTCGTGGAGCGAGGGCATTGACTCTATGATAGCAGGTTTGGGAGATTTTGGAACTTCGGTTGCGGGCATTCAATTGGTTGTGAAAGGTGAAGAGCATTTATGGTCGCACCGCCCTGCCGTTTTTATTTTGAACCATCAGAGCAATGCCGATTTTCTCATTGCGGCTAAACTGATTCGCAAAGAAGCGCGGGGTATTGCTAAAAAAGAGCTTCAAAAGATGCCGATTTTAGGACAAATGCTCATGGCAGCAGGCACTATATTTTTAGATAGAGGCGATAAAGAAAAATCTATTGAAGCCTTGAAACCTGCTGTAGAGAGTTTGAAAAATGGCACTTCAGTTGTCATTTTTCCTGAAGGTACGCGGAGTTATGATTATACTTTGGGTAAATTCAAAAAAGGAGCGTTCCATTTAGCGATGGAAGCGGGTGTACCGTTGGTGCCTATTATCATCAAAAATGCCCATGATGCCATGCCACGTGGTACCAATATTTTCAAACCGACATCAGTAGAAGTGGTTGTTTTACCGGCTATTTCAACAGAGGATTGGACTTTTGAGAATATGAATGCACATATTGCAGAAGTGAGGGGTTTGTTTTTGAAAGAATTAGGACAAATTTAGTGAAAAGATAATAGTGAAAAGTAAAAAATTGAAGTGTGGTAGGCATACCCCTCAGTTGCCACGTTCCTCGCAATGACATATTTTTCACTTTTCGTTTTTCACTTTTCACTAACCAGCGCGTTGCCGCCTTTTTCTACGCAGATAATTGGCACAATAAACAGAGAGCAAAATCATCATTTCATCAACTTGATTTTGAAAATCGGGATTGATTTCAATCTCATAATCATAGTTGAGTTTACCCCAATTGAAATCGGGAATCAGTGTCAAAAGACTGTTTTTATGGCGGTCTTCGATGACATAACTTTCATTCCAAAACCCGACGGATTTGAAGAGATAATCGAGTGGCTCTTCATTGTTTAAAACATCAATAATGATTTGACTTTTCCAATTGCGCTGCAATTTGGCGATTTCCGCACCTGATTTTTCAATAGAAATATGAGACACCCAAAACCCTTTGGTCTGAATATCATAAAACTCTGCAAACTGCGTGGTGATAGAGGCTTTAGTAGAAGACCAGCCTTCATAAGCCAGTTTTCCTAAAAATTTGCCATCCAAATCATTTAATTCAAACTCTTTTGAACCTGTGTAGGTAATTTTCATTGTCTTAGGTTTTCATTTTTAATAGGCAAATATAATAAAAAAGCTTTACTGAAATTACTCAATAAAGCTTTTTGTATTTTAAACTAAAACCTACACCAACTCCGCTTTCAAGGTAATATTCGCATTGAAAAGCTTAGAAATGGAGCAATTCACCTTCGCGTCGTTGACCAATTCTTCAAATTTGGCTTGATCCACATCTGCTTTTACTTTTGTTACTAATTCCACTTGAGTGATACCGCCATCTTCTAAAATGACTGTTGAGGTGGTGTCAATCGTTTCGGGGGTAATGCCTGCTGCTTGGAAATTGAAGGCTAATTTCATGGAAAAACAACCGGCATGGGCTGCACCGATGAGTTCCTCAGGATTAGTGCCGATGCCGTCTGCGAAACGGGTATTGAATGAATATTGGCTGTCTTTCAATACGCCACTTTGCGTTGTAACAGTTCCTTTTCCCTCTTTTCCATTCCCTGCCCAATGAGCCGTTGCATGTCTTTTAATTTGCATAATTTTATGATTTTTTTATAGTTTGAAAAATGTGAAATTAAAATAAAACTCTTTAACAAAATTTATGGCATTCTGTTTTAAATCAAAATAATTGAAAATGACCCCTCAGTATTTTTCATCTTAAAGCACCTATTTTATAAAAAACGCCGTTACCTGTCCAAATTTTCTTAAAATATTGGCTGTCAATCAGTTATATACTTTAACTTCGTTTAAGATTAAAAAATAAAACCTATCCTTTGTTAAAAATTAACTAAACAATTATTTCAAAAAAATACAATCATGGCTAAATACATCTTAACTATTAACGGCAAACAGCAATCCATTGAAGCCGAACCCAATATGCCTTTGCTTTGGGCATTGCGAGATGTTGTCGGCTTGACAGGCACTAAATTCGGCTGCGGCATGAGCCAATGCGGTGCTTGCACGGTTCACTTGGATGGCAATCCTGTTCGGTCGTGTTCTCTACCCGTCAGTCAGGTTGGCAAAGCGAAAGTGACCACCATCGAAGGGCTATCGCCGAACGTTGAACACGCCGTTCAAAAGGCTTGGATAAAAGTGCAAACGCCACAATGTGGTTATTGTCAAAGCGGTCAAATCATGAGCGCAGTCGCTCTTTTGGCTAAAAATCCTTCGCCTTCCGACAGTGATATTGATGCGGCAATGGCTGGCAATCTTTGCCGTTGCGGCACTTATCCACGCATTCGCAAAGCTATTCATACGGCTGCGGATATGTTGAAAGAGGAAAAAAACGGTGGAGTGAAAAAAGCCAAAACAGCCTCTATTAAATGATGAATGATGAATGATAAATTTAAATCACAATTATTACCATTACCCATTACCCATCACCCATGTTTACCCCCCTCAGTATTTCAAGCATTTTTTCAAATTGAACAGCATTTAAACATTGTTCTATTGAAAACATTGTTCAAATTTTAATCGAAAAAAATCATGCAAACTTTTAATAGAAGAAATTTTTTAAAATCAACTGGACTGCTCGCCATAGGCTTCTCCTTACCCAATTTTGGCACAGGCAAAGGACTTGAGCAACTGACCGCCGAAGCTGTTGATTTGGAATTGAGTCCTTATATTTTAATTACTAAGGACAATAAAATCACGGTCCTCTGCCCACGTCCCGACATGGGACAGGGCACAATCCAATCCATGCCGATGCTCGTAGCTGAAGAATTGGGCGTCACGATGGATAAAATCACCGTCGTTTTCACAAGTGGCGCGGGTAAATATGGCTCTCAGTTATCAGGTGGTTCATCCTCCGTACGCACTCGTTGGAAACCAATGCGCCAAGCCGGTGCAGCAGCCAGAGAAATGCTCACCAAAGCGGCTGCCAATCGGTGGGGCGTTTTAGAAAGCGATTGCACATCGGCAGGTGGAAAAATTATCAATAAAAAAACAAATGCTGCCCTCTCTTTTGGCGAACTTGTGGATGAAGCATCTCAACTCGAAGTGCCAAAAGAACCTAAATTAAAATCGCCCAAAGAGTTTAAACTCATTGGAAAAAGTCTGCCACGCCTTGATATTCCTGCTAAAACCAATGGAAAAGCGCAATTTGGCATAGATTACAAAATGCCGAATATGGTTTATGCGGTCATGCTCCACGCGCCGCATATTCATGGCAAAATTAAATCTATTGACGATTCAGCAGCTTTAAAAATAGCCGGCGTGCGTAAGGTTTTGAAAGCTGAACGCTCTATGCCGCATAAAACTGTAGATTGCGTTGCCGTGATTGCTGACAATACTTGGGCAGCTATGGAAGGACGCAAAGCTTTAGTTGTGGAGTGGGAAGCATCCGATTATTCAAAAACTTCGACAGCCGCTTATTTTGAAAGTCTCCAAAAGCTCAAAACCGAAGAGGGTTTTACTTTAGAAGATAAAAAAGGCGATGTTACTGAGGGGGTAAAAACAGCAGCTAAAACCATTGAAGCAGAATATATTACGCCGTTCACTGCCCATGCACCCATCGAACCTGAAAATGCTACTGCTTGGGTGCAAGGTGATAAAGTAGAAATATGGGCACCCATTCAAGGGCCCGATGGGCTTATTCAAGAAATTTCAACGAAATTTGGTTTCAAGCCTGAAAATGTTAAAATTAATGTGCTGTTAATGGGTGGTGCGTTTGGTCGAAAAGCCTATCTTGATTACGTCTGCGAAGCTGTTTTTCTCTCAAAACAACTCAATCAGCCTGTAAAAGTAACGTGGACACGCGAGGATGACCTCACACAAGGTCCTTTCCGCCCGGGAATGCTCAATGTACTGAGGGGGTCGTTGGATGCGGCGGGCAACGTCACTACTTTGGATCATAAAATAGTCGGTAATTGGCTTGGCTGGCAATTATGGAAAGCTCCTGCAAGTAAAATGACATGGTGGTCAGAAGGCATGAATCAAGAAGACAGTCCTTATGCTATTCCGAACCGCGCCCATAAATTTGTATTGGCTGAAACGGATATTCCTGTGGTTTGGTGGCGGTCGGTTTATGGCTCTACCAATGTGTTTGCGACTGAAAGTTTCACCGATGAATTGGCTCATGCTGCTAAAAAAGACCCACTCGCCTTGCGTGTGGCGATGTTGAAAGATTCGCCGCGTTTTTTAGAAGTATTACGCCTTTTGAAAGAAAAATCAGGTTATGGTAAGCCTTTGCCGAAAGGTCAAGCCCTCGGTATAGCGATTTCTCGGACATTTGAAACCATCTGCGCTCATGCCGTTTTGGTTTCAAAAAAAGGGGCAGGTGTCAAAATTGAAAAAGTGACCAGCGTGATTGATTGCGGCATTGCCATCAATCCCGACCAAGTGCGCGCGCAAACGGAAGGCAATATCGTCATGGGTCTATCAGCAGCCTTGAAAGAACCGATTACGATTGAAAGTGGCGAAGTGGTGCAAACCAATTTCCATCAATTTACCCCTTTGCGGATTAATGAAATGCCGAAAGTCGATATACATATTGTCGCCAATGAACTCGACCCGACGGGCGTAGGTGAACCAGGTTTACCGCCTGTTGCCCCTGCTTTGTGCAATGCCATTTTTAATTTGACAGGGAAAAGGATTCGGAAATTGCCTTTCGATTTGGGGAATATAGGGTAGTTTTTAATTGAATTATCTTGAAAATAGGCAGTTGGTGTAAACCAATTGCCTATTTCTTTAAATAGTTTAACTTTGTAGTAAAATTAGAGAAAATGGAAAAAATAACGAGCCTTTCGCAACTTGACCCTAATGGCATTTATACTTACGCTGATTATTTAACATGGCAATTTGAACAAACAGTAGAGTTAATCAAAGGTAAAATATTGCCGATGGCTGCACCAAGCCGAAGGCATCAAGCTATTTCAAGGGAGCTGAATGGCGTATTTTATAATTATTTTAAAAAGCATCAATGCGAATTTTTTGCAGCCCCTTTTGATGTGCGTTTGTTTGATAAAGTGAAAACAGCGAAAGCCAATAAAG
>JAYUUR010000414.1:0-3320 GCA_043754475.1 Saprospiraceae bacterium
TTCTGATTTTATCGCTTACATCGAAGCCATTATTTACGACTTTGTTACTCTTAATCAGGCTTTTATACTTTAAAAAAAATTGTTGGACAGTAATTTAATGAAAAACATAAAAATATTTTTTATTATTGGTATTTTGTTGATTGTCAATGATTTATGGGCGATTGGCAAGTTTGAATTTACGCCATTGGCGCGTAAGGCATATGACAAAACGTTGGCTTTGAAATTTGATGAAGCGTATGATTTAATCGGTCAAATGCGGCAATCTGACCCCAATAATTTGGTCGTATATTATATCGAAAACCATTTGGAATGCATCAAAATATTCATCAGTGAAGACAAAGCGGACTACGATAAATATAGCCCCAACGAAAAAAAACGCCTCAGTGCCCTGAAAAATGGCGACCCCACATCGCCCTATTATTTGTTCACACAGGCGCAAGTGCGCTTGTTTTGGGCAATGAATAAAGTGAAATTCGGTAGTTACCTTGATGCTCTGAATGCGGCGAGTACGGCTTATGAATTGCTTGAAACGAATGAAAAAAAATTCCCTAATTTTATTGCCAATAAAATGACACTCGGTGTGCTTCATTCGGTCGTCGGTGCGATTCCCGATAACTATAAATGGGGCGCAAAGCTCGTTTTTGGCATGAACGGAACGATTCAACAGGGGCAAGCGGAGATTGAAGAAGTGATTAATTATGCTAAAACTAATGACTTTGTTTTTGAATCTGAGGCGATGGTGATGTACGCTTTTTTAATGCTGCACCTCAATAATCGAAGTGAATCTGCTTGGAATATCATCAATAATGGTAAATTGAAGCCTCGCGAGAATATGTTGCATTGCTTCGCCCTCGCAAATGTGGCGATGCGGACAGGCAGGAATGACAAAGCCATTGAAATTTTACAAAATCGTCCGACGGGCAGTGGTTATTTGACGGTTTATTATTTGGATTATATGCTGGGTTTGGCGAAATTGTATCGCGGAGATGGGGATGCAGACGAATCTTTGAAAAAATATGTCTATTATTTTAAAGGCAGAAATTATCTAAAAGAGGGTTTTCAACGCATTGCTTGGTTCGAATTACTGAGGGGTAACCTAAGTGGTTATAAAACTTTTATAGAAAATTGTAAAACTGTCGGGCGTGCGGATATTGGCGGTGATAAAAATGCTTTGAAAGAAGCCAAAGCTGGTAGCGCACCTGAGCCTCATTTACTGAGGGGTCGCCTTTTTTTCGATGGTGGCTATTATCAAAAGGCTTACAATTTTTTGAAGGATAAAAAAGAAACAGATTTTGCCAATCAAGCCCAAAAGTTGGAATATATGTATCGGATGGGCAGAATTCTACAAATGTTGAAAAAATCCAATGAGGCGATTCAATTTTATGATAAAACTATACAAGCTGGCAAGCAAACATCATATTATTACGCTTGCAATGCCGCTTTGCAGTTGGGTATTATTTATGAAGAATATAAGCAATTCGATAAAGCAAGGCAATTTTTTAATTATTGCTTGGCATTGAATCCCGATGATTATTCGGATTCGCTTCATGCCTTAGCTAAGGCTGGTTTGAGTAGAGTGAAAGGAAAGAAATAAGTTATCTTAAAGTCCATTTTTGATAAATTTAGAGAGTTGTTTAAATATAAGTCATTGATAGTCAAGTCATTATGAATCTATACCATGTCGTCAGACCAATAGCCACATTGGTTTTTAAAATTTATTTTAAAAAAATATACCACACGGGGACTGAAAAAATACCTCACGGTAAGCCGTTGATTTTTTCTTGTAATCATCAGACGGGCTTTTTTGAGCCTTGTATGCTGGCGTGTTTGACGTGGAATGTTGAGTACCATTTTATCACTCGGGGCGATATGTTTGAAAAGCCCTGGGTGCGGCGTATTTTCGGTAGCTTGAATATGATTCCGATTTTTCGTTTTAAAGATGGTTTCTCTAATTTGAAAAATAATGCTGCCACGATGAAGTATATTTACAAAGCGTTGGCAGAGAAAAAAAGTATTTTGATTTTCAGCGAAGGCGGTACAAAGACGGTGAAACGCTTGCGCCCCATTCAAAAAGGCATGGCGCGAATGGCGTTTGGGAATTATGAAATTTATGGCGACCTCGATTTGCATTTTGTTCCCGTTTGCCTCACTTATACGGCACCGCACACTTTTCGCTCGGAAGTAATGATTCAATACGGCGATGCCATACCCCTCAGTAAATATTACGAAATTTACAATGAAAATAATAATAAAGCCATCAATCAACTCACTGCGGATGTGCAAAATGCCATGCGCCCATTACTGGTAGAAATTGCCAAACCAGAGAATGATGAGGTCACTGAAAACATTTTCACGCTCTATCGAAACACCTATCCCGAGCTCGTTTTTCCTATATTCAATTCCTCCAAACGCCGTTTGATGGCGCATCAAGAGATAGCAGATAATATTAATCAACTGGCTGACAATCAATTGGTTACACTTAAAAATAAAACCAATGCGTATTTTTCGAACTTAAAATCTAAGGGCTTAGATGACCTCGCCATAGCACAACCTTGGCATGAGAATAGTAAAAATATCATGGCTTTAATTATCGGATTTATACCTTTCGCCATCGGTTGGTTAGGTCATAGAATACCGACTTGGTATGCTACAAAAATCAAAAATGAGCGGGTCAAATATTTGGAATTCAAAGGTCCAGTCATGGCTACGGTAGCAATGGGTGGCATCTTAATTCAATATATCATTTTAATCACGGTGGCATTTATTCTGAACCATTGGGCAATATATGCGCTCGTCGCATTACTCCCAATTTTAGGATATTACTCATTGATTTATAAGGATTTGTGGGAAAAATACCAAGTTTGTAGCCGTTTGAAAGCCTTAGATACTGAGGGGGTATTGCAGTTGAGAAATAAAAGGGAAGAGATTTTAGGAATGGTTAGGTGATTGGAAATTTTGGAAAAAGGGGTGTTGTACTGAAGTGCTGGGGATAGAAATCCAAATGTTCAATTCAACACTGAAGCCCACTTTTGCCAAACCCGTGTTGAACAAAGCCTAAAAGCAATCTTCAAAAAGCTACTCAATAATATGGGATAAAAGTAGTACATTCAAGCGTTAAAGTGATTGTTTCATCATTAAAAATAGAATAAAATGAAAAAAAACGACTGGTTCGATTGCCTACAAATCGTCGGCTAATGCGAATTATGCTTTAGTGTTTGAAAGAATGGAATCCCATATGCGGGTGAGTGGGAGTCCATTGAGTACCCAAATGACGTACATTCGCTCGCTTCGAGATTTGATGACCCATTGCGGCGATGTGC
>JAYUUR010000415.1:0-3311 GCA_043754475.1 Saprospiraceae bacterium
TACTTGTCGTAAACAAAAAGTCAATGTCTTCAATGAACTCAAAAAATTAGCAGAAAACCCTGCCTTTTATGTCGCACCCTTTGGGTGCTAAACAATTACTATCGAACAATAATTTTTTCAGTTAAAACCCTGCCATTCCATCTTATTTGAGCAAAATAAATACCTCCATTCAAATTTAAAGAAGGTAATGTGAGTTGTTGCAACCCCTCAGTATAAACGAGCTTTTGAGTATAAACCAATTGACCAGTGATGTTAAACAATTGAATATCAACACTTTGTGCATTTTTTCCTAAATCATACACTAAGGTAATATTGCCATCCGATGCAGGATTCGGATAAACAGCCAATGCTGCAGTACCATTTTTGACATCTTGAACACTGGTGGTTTTTACAGCTTCTCTTTTAAAAATAATATTGCCTGTAGAGCTGCCACCAAATTTAGTGAAAATGATTTTATATATTTTACCAGTAGGTGTTCTGATAAAATAGGCAGTCGAATCAGCTACTTTCCACTGATTGGTAGCCAAATCAAAGGTTTTCCAATCCGAACCAATCACATTAATGCGTGAAATATAATTCAATTCTTTAAATGAATCATTCGCAGTATCTCTTTTCACAACTTTTGCTACTTTGACGCCGTCATTGTGTAAGATACCCGTTAAAGGATAACTGACAAGTACGCCTGTTGTCGGGTCAGGTGTCTGACCAAAATAACGCCCTGCTACAATATCCCAATCTTTAATTGACGGCTCTCTATCGAGCTTGCTGTTGGTAGAGATTGAGTAATAACCGAAGTTTTTACCGGCGAAAGTGTTTTTATTCAAAGACGCACTGACTTCATTCGCTCCATTCAAATCAGCATATCTGAAAGTATATGTTGTATCGTAAGACAAACGGTCAATGATGATTTTTTTCCAAGCACCGGCAACTGTTTTTAATACATAAATAGAATCGCCATTGACATGATGCGTAACAAAATTATATCCGCCCCAACCGTAATCGAAGACATTATTGCCTGAAATATTGAACGTACCAACAGACCATGAAGTGTCAATACCATTTTGAGGCACTAAGGCGATCGTGTCCACCGTCAATGTTAACCAAGCAGATGCGGGTGCAATGGCTTTGTAGAGAGTTGCAAATGGATTGGTATTAATAGCTGCATCGCGTTGTATACGGGTGGAAAAAGCTAAATCCCAATCCAAATTAGATTTTTTAGTTTCAACATCGGTTTCCAATTTATACCAAACTTGTTGTGTATAGCCGGCACCGATAGAAATGGAATCAAGCGTTTGAGCAGAAAGGTTGTTTAGCATCAACAGAGTTGAGACAGTCAGGGTGGTAAAAAATTTCATAAAAGCTAATAGTTTTGGTTAATAAATCAGATAATTTTTTACACATAGTTCATATGAGGGCACATAGAAAAACTATGTGTTCTTATGTGAACTATGTGTAAAAAATCAATATTTGTGTTATAATTTTTGAAGCTCAAACTTAGGGTGTCCCTTAGTCCCTTGAGCATCATAAAAATCAATAAAATGCAGTTTGAAATAAACACCTTTAGAGTTGCGGATGACATAATTCCAGTGCGAATATGTTTTATAAATAGTACCTGTGAAACCGTACTCTTTCCAGTTGTAACCAATAACATCAGAGGCTTGACGGAGTTGCATATTTTGTGCAACGTTTATGTCAATTTTATTGAAATCAATCGTTGAATCAACTGCCGCAAAGGTGTTGTATGGGTTGAGCAAGACGCCCGTGACGAGGTAAGGTTGATAAGGCTTGGAGAAAGTATGTATGTATTGAGTGAACATCAAATCCCAATCGGTTTTTTTAGGTTCAATGGTCACTTGACTATTTGTCTTGAATGAAAAATAAGCATAATTGCGATTTATATCTTTTTGAATTTCAAATAGTTGTGCATTTCTATCCCCTTTTTTTTGAACGGCAATCACATATTTCTGTTTATCAACTGAAATGAATTTTATTTTAACAAAATCCAATTGGTCGCCTTTTTCATCATATCCTCTATCAATCCAAAACGTTTTGGTTTGACCTAAAACTTCACCAATAGACATCGTGTCGGGGCGATTTGCCGCATCCAAACGACGATTTTTGAAAAACCCTGTTGTATCACTTATTTTTTCAATGTCTTCGCGATTGGTATTCCAAGCGGACATAAATTTGGCTGGATTCAATATCACTTTAGACCCCTCAGTATTGGGCAGTGCAGATGATTGAAAAGCAATATCCCAATCAGTTTTTAAATTTTGACTGATAATGCTGTCTTGTTCCAAATTATAAAAAACTTGAAAACGATAGTCAGAGGAGAGATTAATACTTCTCGTGATGACGTTGCCCGGGTTGTGAGGCGTGACAGGGTCTTCTTCTTTGAGACAGCCGGTAGTTGAAGGTAAGAAAAAAGCGGCAACGGCAAGCGAACCTGCCAATTGCCGCCCAACCTTCAAAACACTAATACTTAAATTATGAAACGACATTCTTTTTTCGTAATAAAGTATGGCTTGCGGTGATGTGCATGCTATCTAAGGCAAAGATAAAAGTTGCAACTCAGAATTACAAACAATTACAAAGAAATTTCACATTTAATATAAAAATTTCTTCCAGTAGCCAATGGAGAGAGTCCATTGTTATTGCCATGTTCACCGCTAACCAATTGTGAATCAATACTTTTTATGTTAAATATATTTTTAATACCTGTTGAAACAGCCAGTAAATTATTCATAAATTTTTTACTCGTACCTGCGTCTGCCATATTATATGTTGCAACAAACGTTGGTAATATCTGTCCATTTTCGTTTAAAGCATAGCCAAATTGTTTTCCAGTGTGTTTATACCAAAAATTGAAATCCATTTTAGCTTTCACCCAACGGTAGCTCAAATTTGAGCGTGCATCCCAAGTATTGGCTGTGTAGTTTTGATCGTTGAAAATATTAATGCTCCTTGTGACGGAAGCCCCAACACCCACTGAAAAATTATTGAGTACAACTTCTGTATAAACCTGTCCGCCTGTAGTTTTATATTTACCTATATTAATGTAGCGGTATTCATTCAGCCCCCCCCTCAGTATTGCGAGGGTTATGAGGTTGTTGATGTCGTTATAAAATAGGCTGGTTTCAGTTTTGAAAATCTTTTTATCCACTACTTTTTTATAGTTTAAAGAAGTGCTCACACTATGGCTTTGCTCTGCCAACAGATTTTTATTGCCTTGAATATTATGGTTGATATCCACGAAATAAAAATATAGTTCCTTCAAACTCGGCGAACGAAAGCCTCTGCCATAAGATGCT
>JAYUUR010000416.1:0-9954 GCA_043754475.1 Saprospiraceae bacterium
CTAAAAATATGGTTGCTCAATTTGAAGATTTTGCAGAAGATTTCAAGGAACTAGAAAAATTCTTTTTGAAGGCTAAGTTTTTATAAGAAAGCCCTATCAACCTGCTTTAAATAGCAACATTCCATTTATAAAATCGTTATATTTGTGGTTTATCGTACCCCCTCAGTATTTTCCTAAAAATAGGCATTTTTATAAGCAAAATATCAATTAGACAATGATGAAAGACAATTATCAATTACTGATTACTAAACTTGATGAATTTATCCGCAAATATTACATTAATCAAGCCATACGCGGGAGCTTGTATTCTGTGGGCTTGATTCTCGCCTTGTTTTTAGGGCTGAATTTTGCTGAAAATTATTTTTACTTCCCCCCCTCAGTAAAAACACCTTTGTTTTGGGGTTTTGTGGCTACGAGCGGTGTTGCCTTGGGTATTTGGGTAGCAATCCCTTTGATGCACTTTTTCCATTTAGGAAAAATCATCAGCCATGAAAAAGCAGCAACAATCGTTGGCGAGCATTTTACGAATGTGAAAGATAAATTGCTCAACATTTTGCAACTTCGCAAACAAGCGGACACGCAAGAGAATCGGGATTTGATACTGGCTTCCATCAATCAAAAATCGGAGGAAATCAAGCCAGTGCCGTTTCAAGCGGCTATTGATTTACAAAAAAATCGGAAGTATTTAAAATATGCTTTACCGCCGCTTTTGCTTTTGCTTTTTATGCTTTTTGCTGCACCGAGTTTGATTAAAAATGCAACAAGTCGCCTTTTTAATTATAATAAAGAATTTGAAAAAGATGCGCCTTTCCGTTTTATGATAGATAAATCTAATTTAAAAGTCGTTCAGTTTCAAGACTTTGACTTAAAAGTTAAGGTAGATGGCAATATTTTACCCAACGATGTTTTTATAGATGTCAACGGCTATCAATATCGTTTGACCAAAGAAGATGCGACCACTTTTAGCTATAAATTTTCTAATGTACAGAAAGATATTCCTTTCAAATTGTTCAGCGGTCCGGTGGCTACCCCTGAGTATGCGCTCGAAGTTTTGAAAAAGCCGAATATTGCGGGATTCGATGTGCGCTTGGATTATCCCGAATATATCGGTCGGGCTGACGAGATGGTGAACAATCAAGGCGATTTAATTGTACCTGCCGGAACGAATATTTCCTGGCTTTTCAATGCTGAAAATACAGATGATATTAAGGTATCGTTTATGGGTGGCACCCCTCAGTCTATCGTGCGTCAAGGCGATACGCGTTTTACATTCAGCAAAAAAATGATGACCGATGAACCGTATAAGTTATTGATTTCCAATGCTTATTTGCCAAAAGGTGATTCAGTTTCGTATTCTATTACAGTAGTGCCAGATTTGTTTCCGACTATTAATGTTGAAAAATTTGAAGACAGTTTGAATAAAAAACGCTTATTTTTTGTAGGCGATGTGGGTGATGATTATGGACTGAGGGGTTTGAGTTTCAATTATCAAATAAAAAGTGCCAGCGGTCAGCAAGGGGCGATTCAAAAAGTACAGTTGCCGAATCCGACTAATAAAAATGCTCAATATCAATACACCTTTAATACACAGGATTTGAATCTCAAATCGGGCGATGAAGTCACGTATTATTTTGAAGTGTTTGACAATGATGGTGTGAATGGTTCAAAATCAGCTAAAACTAATTTAATGGTTTATGCTGTGCCGACGGTGGAGGAAGTGGAAAAGCAGATTTCTAAAAATAATGATGAAATCAAAGATGATTTGAAGAAAGCGGTTAAAGAAGCTAAAAAAATACAAGAGGATTTGCAGAAGTTGCGTGAAAAAATGTTGCAACAAAAAGATGTGGATTGGCAGATGAAAAAAGAAGCCGAAAAACTCATGCAACGCCAGCAGGAATTAGAAAAGCAAATCCAAGAAGCTAAACAAAATTTTGAGGAAAATAAAAAGCAACAACAAGAGATAAGCAAGCAAGATGAAAATATCTTGAAAAAGCAAGAGCAGTTGCAAAAGATGTTTGAAGATTTGCAAAATCCTGAAATGAAGGAGTTGTTGAAGCAAATCGAAGAAATGATGCAAAAACTTGAAAAAGATCAAGCTCTCGATAAGATGGATGAAGCCAAATTTTCAAGTGAGGAAATGGAGAAAAATTTGGATAGACTGCAGGAAATGTTCAAGCAAATGGAAGTTGAAACCATGATGCAAGAGCAAATTGATAAACTTGAAGAGTTGGCAAAAAAAGAAGACGAACTCAGTCAAGATACTGAGGGGGATAAAAAAAGCCAAGAAGAATTGAAGAAAGAACAAGAGGAATTGAATAAAGAATTTGATAAATTAGAAGAAAAGCAAGAGGAATTAGAGAAAAAGAATAAGGAATTGAAGCGTCCCGAAGAAATGCCCGATACCAAGCAAGAGGATAAGGACATCAAAAAGGACATGAAAGATAGTAAAGAAGACCTTGATAAAAAAGAGAATCAAAAAGCATCGAAAAAGCAAAAAGCGGCTGCTAACAAAATGAAGGAGAAGGCGAATAAGATGAAGCAATCGCAACAGAAGAGTCAGCAAGAGCAATTGCAGGAAGACATCAAAGCGATTCGTCAATTATTGGAAAACCTTGTAACCTTGTCGTTTGACCAAGAGCAATTGATGAAAGATTTTGGCGCATCTACTGAAAATACGCCGCGTTATGTGAGACTCGTTCAGCAGCAAAAAAAATTGCAAGGTGATTTCGTTTTGATAGAGGATTCATTACAAGCATTGGCACAGCGTCAAGCCGCTATCCAAACTTTTGTTATTGAAAAAGTAACGGATATTAAGCAAAATATGGCGCAAGCCCTTGAAAAATTGGAAGACCGTAAGAAATATGAAGGTCAAGATTGGGAGCAACGCACCATGAAAAACGTGAATGATTTGGCTTTAATGTTGTCCGAATCCATGAATCAAATGCAGCAACAAATGAGCGATGGGCAAGGCAACGAAAGCTGTCCTAAACCGGGTGAAGGTAAAGGTGGCAAAGGCAAAGAGCCAAAAGATAAGATGGGCGAAGGGCAGAAAAGCGTGAATGAATCGCTGAAAAAAATGAAGGAGAAAATGCAAGGCATGGGCAAAGGGCAGCAGTCACAAGAGTTTGCTAAAATGGCAGCTCAACAGGCGGCTATGCGCGAGGCTTTGAAGAAAAAACAAAAAGAACTTCAAGAGCGCGGCAAAGGCGAAAAAGGTCTTCAAGATATTATAGACCAAATGGAAAAAACAGAAACCGAATTGGTCAATAAGAAATTGGACAACGGCACAATGAAGCGCAACGATGAAATCCTCACCCGTTTGCTCGAATCTGAAAAAGCTGAACGAGAGCGCAAGGAGGACGAACAACGCAAAGCTGATGTGGCAAAAAGTCAGGAAAATGATATGCCTGCTTCTTTGAAAGAGTATATTAAAAAGCGTCAGGCAGAAGTTGAACAATATCAAAAAGTATCGCCTACTTTGAAACCTTATTATAAACAATTGGTGGAAGAGTATTTCAAGACCTTGAAAGGTGGGAAATAAAAAAAATAGCGCGGAACTTTCGTTCCGCGCTATTTTTTTGTAGCTTATTTATTTTAAACATCTAAAAACTTGCTGCAAGTTCCAAACTTGCAGCAAATTATGTCACTAATTTTTAATGACTTTAAACACTGTAATATCTTTTCCATTAATCATTTTTACGAAGTACATACCGCTTGTGAAATCATTAAAGTTTAAGCTATATTGTTGATTATTAATGCTTTTTGCATTATAATAAATTCTACCGACGGCATCAGTGATTTCTAAATCATAAGAGCCTACCCCCTCAGCATCACGCTCTAAAATCAATTGCTCACTCACCGGATTTGGATAAATCCATGCTTTTACTTTCTTATCATATTGCACGCTGACGGTTCTGGAATATTCAAATTTATCATCCGCATCCATGATTTTTAAGCGGTAATAATTGATACCTGAGTTCTGGTTATCATCCATGAATAAATATTTATGAGCTTCAGTCGTATTGCCATGAGCTTTTACTTGACCAATATTGGTAAACGTCCGTGCATCCGCGCTGCGTTCTATTTGGAAAAAATTAGCATTCCGTTCAGAGGCAGTTTCCCACACCACAGCAGTTGAATTGCCTTTGCGATAAGCATTGAAAGCCGTCAATTCAACAGGTAAAAGCGAATTACCAAGACCTCCACCTATTGCAAATTCGCCGAAGACTTTGAGCGAATCCCGTCTTGCTGTAAAACGCCCTGAAACCCCACTACCAGAGTTGTGTTTGCCTCTAATCACCCACTGTACTGAGGGGATAGGTCGGTGAATAATCCGCAGGTTAGTTGGATTGTTGATGCCCGGATAGTTGTTGAGCAGTAAAGCCAAGCGATAGGTTTTAACGCTTAAACCATCGGTGGCTTGGATGTCCCATATCCCACATGAGGAACATGTAGAATTAATGAAATATCCATCAGCATCAGTCAGTGGTAATCCCCATTCTAACGGGTCAGTCGTTTGGTATAGTACGGTCAAAGAGCCAGCCGAATTGATAGAATCCAGCGTAATGGTCGCTTGCAAATAGGAAGTTGCCGTACCTATCGGAAACTGTTGGAGCTGCAATTGAGCAGCATTTACCCACCGACGAATAGAGCCGTTGAAAACGTAAGATGTATCGTTGCCGCCAAACAAAATACCCTCATTGGTAGGCGATGTACCAACGGTTAGTTGATTGCCGGAAAGATTTATTTTACCCCAAATAAGGCGTATTTCGCTGCTAATATTCAAACCGTTTTGGACGAGTATGCCCGCAGCATTGTTGACAGAAAGGCGTTGAAAAGTGCCTGTTCCTGTTATTTTTTGTTGAGCCACCCCTTCAAATTTCACAAAATTGTTATTTATAAAACCATTGTTTCTCAATTGATTACCCTTGAAAATCATCCCATTGCTATTGCCAAGCGTAAGTATACCATAATTTTCGAGGCTGCCGTTATAATTACTGGTGGTATTAAGATTTATCAAACTGCCATAAAAAATCATGACCCCTGAAGCATCGCTATCAAATGAGCCGTTTCCTACTTTCATCTCATTGATGTTCCAAGTTGAATTGCCAAATTTGAAAAGAATACCAGAGTTGGTCAATTTTTGATTCACCATCAAAATAGTTGTATAAGGCTGTACATTCATTGCTCCACTGATTCTATTGTTAATCCGACCTGATAAAAGGCTATCGCGGGTAATAATATCGCCAGTGAACCAATTGATGATACCGTCATTGTTGATAGTACCCCTGTTGGTGATGGTTTTATAAAAATCGAGCATACCACTTGAGGTTATCAAAATTGTAGAAGTGCCTGAAATAGTGACAGAATCGGTGATGACAACAGCATGTTGAACGGTAATATTGGGTGCTGATACTGAGGGGGGTGCTGCAGCAGCCATCCAAGAAGCACCATTATAGGTTTGCCATGTTGAAAGAGTGTTCCAGTTTCCACTGTTAATAGAACGAAAATCGCCGAAAGTTTGTGCTTGAAGGCAACAAATTGAAGCTGTGAAGCAGCAAATACTCACGTAGAGTACTCTTGCAGTTGTAGTAATTATTCTCATTGTAATTTGTTTTTTGTTAAATAATGTGGTTCTAAAAAATCGTTATAGAAAATTTGATTGTAAAGTTTTATAAATATTTTTTAATTATTTATTTATTCAAAATAAATAATTGCATTTAATTTAAAAACAAAATTTAATACTGTAACGTAATTTTTTGACAAATTGTTATTTAACGAGGCAGGATTTTGTAATAGTGCACTAATTGAGTAAATTTTAGAATAACAAAGTGCTTTTAAAACTCTCCTAAAATTAAATACGTAAGTAAGAATAATTTGGATTGTTCAGTTAGAAGTTTTCTTTTTTCAAACAATTCAAAATCAAACTGACACAACAATTTTGGATGAGATAAAAGATAATCACTTAACTTTTTTTGTTTATTACTTATTAAAAAATATTCGTCATAGTTTTTAGTAATATAACAATTTTTTTTTTTAAACGTTAAAATTGTCACATTATGTAAAGTCTGATATTATATATTTAGTTGTCAATTAATAATTTACATTAAATTAATATACGACACTTATAAACATATTAAATTTGTATTTTAAAACTCATTCAATAACCGATTAAAATCCCCTTGACATGGCACTATCTCAAGACTTTCTATTGTTGACGTATTTATCAGTATGCATCATTTTGATGAATTTACCTGGTAAAAAAATCGAAAACGCTGAAAGTAAAAACTAAGAACAACACATTAAATCACCCGACAACAAAACACCCGATTCACTTTAATGCGAATCGGGTGTTCCTTTTTCCTCTTTTTCAGAAGTATGTACTTACAATAAATTATTGATGATTACTTTTTTACATTGCGTTTTATTGCCATAGCGAATTAGAACCATGTAAATACCATCCCGAATATTATTAACATCCATCTGAAATGTATTAATATCTTTTGAAATATTTTTATCCAAACGCAACACTTCGCGGCTTGTCATATCTAAAATTTGAATGGTCGCATCGCCTTCATATTCCGTTTCTAATTCAATAATTAAAAATTCAGTAGCTGGATTAGGAAATACTTTCAATTTATCTACCGAAACCATCTGATTGTCCGTACCGCTTTCATTGCCACGCAAAAAATCAAGGCTGCTGATTTCGACAGTTAGTTTGTAACATTCAGTAGCACTGCTGCCTGAATTGGGATAAACTCTTACGTAATATGTACCAACAGGTGCATTATTGAATATAATTTTTTCATCCGTTTTGCCTGCCTTTGTAGAAGAACCGACTAACTGATGGTTGGCATTGTACAACCGCACATCATAGTCATAAGGGAGATTGAACAATGAAATCTTTATATCCCGTCTTTGATCATCATTTTTGATGATTAAATAGTCATTATCAGTTGAGTTGTTAATGAGTGCCGAAATGGTCGTATTGATAGGAATCGCTTTGGCTGTAGCAAAGGTATTATTGGATTCATAAATATCCGTGCAATCAGTAGAGGTAGGCAGCGTTGTAAAAGCCAGCAAGGATGAATATTCCGAAGCCGGGCTTGTACAAACTGATTTAATTCGACATTCATACGTTTTATTAGATGTCAAATTAGAAATTGTCACCGAAGTCGCATTTTTAGCATTTAATAAGAGCCAATCCACTGTTCCTTTTGCTCTATACTCCATTGTATAATCAGTTATACCATCCACTCCCGTCCATTTTACAGTCGCTGAAATAGTGGCTATTGAAGAGATAGAAAGATTGATAGGAGCAGGGCAATTTTCGTTAGGAACGATTAAAGCATCGCTATATATAAGGCTATTTCTAATGCCGCCATTAGCAAATATGGCTTGCATACGCATTTTTTGACCTTTGGTGAACATGTTCATGCAGGCATCATCTGTATAATCCATAAAATTGACAAACATGTCGCCTGAACTTTGATTACCGCATGTTTTATGTGGATAACTGACGCAGCCATAATTAGGACCCTCTTGCACAGGCGTGTCTGATACTGAATCATCACCACAAGTTTTATCACCCCAAATATGGCGCAAATTGAGCCAATGTCCGATTTCATGCGTTGCCGTTCTGCCTTTATCGAAAGGCGAAACTACTGTTCCTTTTGTTCCGAAATAGCGATAATCAATCACTACACCATCGTATTGTGTCGTAGTCCCTGGCATTGTTGAATAACCCAATACACCGCTTCCAATAGCACAGACATAAATATTCAAATATTTTGTAGCATCCCACGGCGTCACGCCGCCTTTATCAGCCATTTTCACTTCATCATTTTTTCCCCAAGGCGTTAAGCGTGAAGATGGATAGCGCATAATCCCCGTAGTTGCCTTGCCGTTCGGCGTGCGTTTGGCAAGTTTAAATTCTAACTCTGTATCGGATGCTAAAGGTTGAAATACTGAGGGGGTGCTTGTGCGGTCGTCGTTGAGGTGGCGATAATCTTTATTGAGAACTTCTAATTGAGAAAGGATTTGCTCGTCGCTGATATTTTCTATGGAGTTGGCATTGCGATAAACTATATGTACAACGACTGGAACAGCTATGACACTGCTGCGTGTGTTTAATTGAGATTGAGCGACAAACCGTAGTGTATGTTGCTCGATTTCTTCTATTTTATCAGTCAATTCAGGGTTTTGCCTAATTTGCTCTTGCATTAGTTCTGATGTAGCACAAGCACGGCGTGGCGTTTGGGCAATAGCTGTAGAACTTAAAAATAAAGTGAGTAAGGCAATAGTAAGTTTGTAAAATTGGTGATTCGTCATTTCGGATTATAAAGTTGAAGTTTTGGAATTGTGGATTCGTTGTATTGTCTATAAAATTGTAATTGTTACAAATAAACACGTTCAACTGAGGGGGTGCTTAACCAAATGCCATACTTTGTGACAGGTATTAATTGAATTAAAATGCCGCTAAAAGTCATTACAAGAGAGGAAATTACTGAGGGAGTGTTAAAATCTTATTTTTATTTAACTTATAAAATCATCAAAATCAATTTTTTAGAATCTATTTAATTTTTTTATTCATAGTAAAAATAATGTGATTGAAAAGTAATTTGATGTGAATATTTAGATTCTGTGATAATTCAAGACTACTTGTTTTTGGGTATTTAATTATATATTTATTTTTGTAATAAAAAAATATCAATTTTAAAAAAATAAAAAAGCCATAACTTATTGATAGTCAATAAATTACACCTTTTTGTATCAGAGTATTTGAATGATAGGTGAAAAATGATTTTCTTTAAAACTAAAAAACTATTTTTGCAACAAAATGAAAGACATCCATGACTGAAATCAATGATAAAGAACCGCTTGATTATAATCCCGAACGTGAAATTGGAACAGGTTTCAACCATTTACCAAATCAAAATCCTGATTTGTCGCCCATTGTCGTTTTAGCGATAGCGTTCGGCATGTTCATCTTGGGAAATATAGTAGGTTCGGGTTTGATGATTGCTATGGCTAAAATGGAAGGGTTGGATTTTCAAGCTGTCTTGAAAAGCTTGAATGAAGATTCGCCCATCGGCACGCGCAATTTTATGCGGGCAGTAATGCTCATCAATCATCTTTTTTCATTCATCATACCAGCGTCTTTGACAGCATGGATTGCTTATAAAAACAACATTTTCAAGGCTTTACGCTTGCAAAAATTACCTAAACCATCGCTTATCGGCTTAGGTTTTTTGATGCTTATGTTCAGTATGCCTTTAGTACAATATGCCTATCAAGTGAATAAAATGATTCCGCTGCCGCAATGGATGATTGACATGGAAAACAGCACGGGCAATATACTGGAAGCCATCATTGCCAAAGAAAATTTTTATGAAATCATCGTCAATGTTTTACTGATAGCGGTCATTCCAGCTATTGGCGAGGAGATGATGTTTAGGGGCATTATTCAACAGCAATTCGGTCGGCTTTTAAAAAATGAACACATTACGGTTTGGATTTCCGCTGCTTTTTTTAGTGCTATCCACATGCAGTTTCAAGGGTTTTTAGCCCGCATGATTTTAGGAGCTTTATTGGGTTATTTGTTGATTTGGACACGCTCGTTGTGGGTACCCATGATTGTACATTTTCTAAACAACGGCTTACAAGTATTGATGATTTATGCCATGAATATCAAACCGAGCGATATGCAGAAAATAGAAGAAGGCGATAAAATGCACTGGACATTGGGTTTGGCGTCGCTTATGCTCGTCATCATGATTGGAAAATATATTCGGGATCATCATTATGTGGCACAAGAAACGGTGCAAAATGAGTAAAAACGATGACATGACTTGCTGCAAGTTTGAAACTCTGTCCATTACCCACATCTTTTTTGACTAACTCCACCATTTATGGTGGGGGTTAAAAAAGCTCAAATAGTTAAGGCTTTAGCCG
>JAYUUR010000417.1:0-3301 GCA_043754475.1 Saprospiraceae bacterium
CCTGCTATTGACCCGTCTTTTTCAAACACCACCGATGTATTGTGATAAATGCCCGGTGCCCGTTTTTCAAATAAAGAAGTCACCAAAACCACTTTATTCTCCTTAGCCGCTTGGCTAAATACTTCGGTAGAAGGTCCCGGAATGGGTTCAGCCATGTTGAATTTGTCGGTATCTTCTGCTTGACAGAAATAAATGCCCGTATGCAATTCCTGCAAAACGACCAATTCCGCCCCTTGTTCAGCACATGCTTGAATGCCTTTCAAGCTTTTTGCAATATTCGATTCACGGCTTTCGGTACACGATTGCTGTACGATGCCGACTTTGAGTTTTGACATATCTTTTATAGAAATTAGATTTTTAGACGATAGACATTAGATACTTAGATGGGTAAATACTTAGATACTTAGGTTATTTATTTTCATAAAACATTCAGAATCAATAGTTTAGTAGCATAGCATCTAAATTATTTCAATAATATTGTCTTTAAACCAGGTTCTGCACTCATCTAAAGTGCTTTCTCCTGAAGCTACTTTGATGACAAAGTCTTCTACCTTTTTGTTGGGTATATCAAGGCGAATTTCAAACCCGTTGAGGTCTAAAAACAACAACGCTGCTTCTAAACCTGTTCTTTTATTACCGTCAAGAAAAATATGATTAGAAATAATATTAAACATATAAACGGCAGCTTTATCATGAATATCAGGATATAATGGCTCTCCAAACATTTCAGCAGAAACCGCTTCTAAAACATAATCCAAATTGGATTCATGCAAAAAGTTAAACGGCGGTGTAAAATTACCGCCGTGCCGTTCAATCGTTTTTTGATTGATTTTGGTTATATTTTTTTTCTGTAAGTACTCCATTATGCCAATGCTTTAAAAACATCATCAAATCTGTCAAAATGTTTGTCAATCATTTTGTCAATACGTTGTTCCTTCTCCTCCACATCATTCAGAAGTTCAAGGTTTTCAGTAACTATTTCTTTGATTATATTTTTAAAATAATCTGGCTGATCAACTATTAATTGTTGAATAGCTCTTTTTAAATCGTCTTGATTGATAACTTGTTCCATTATTTTTATTTTTTACAAAGATAAATTCATTTATTCATAAAATCAAACCACCCCCAACGGGTACTGCATCGAAATACAATGCAACGACCCATGCTGCCAAATCAAGGGGCGGCAATCCAAACCAATCACTTCCCTATCCGGAAAGCACCCCCTCAGTATTTCGAGAGCTTCGGCATCTTGCGGCACATTGTAAGTCGGCACTAACACTGCTCCGTTGATGATGAGAAAATTAGCGTAAGTAGCGGGCAAACGCTGCCCTTCTTCATCAAAACAAGCATCCGCCATAGGCAAAGGCACTAATTTGTAGGGTTTACTGCCACCCTTCTCCCCATCTTTCGCATTGATACAGAAGACTTTCAACTCATTTTCCATCGCTTTCAATGCCTCATAATGCTCATCTTGCTTGTCATCGCATTTCACATAAGCTATCGTCTGCTCATCGCATAAGCGGGCGAGTGTATCTATGTGCGAATCCGTATCGTCGCCTGCCAAATAGCCGTGATTGAGCCATAAAATGCGCTGCACACCGAAGAGTTTTTTTAACCTATTTTCAAGTTGCCGCTTCGATAAATGCGGATTGCGATTGGGCGAAAGAAGACATTCGGCAGTAGTCAAAAGCGTACCTTTCCCATCGCTTTCAATGGCGCCGCCTTCCAGCACGATTCCCGTTTTTTCAAGGCGTTTTGCTTTAAAAACGCCTTTTTTGTAGAGATTTTCAGTTATCAGATTGTCTTTATCCGCAGGAAATTTTAAGCCCCAGCCGGTGAACATAAAATCCAAAATAACAGGCTCGCCATCCTCAAAAACGGTGATGCCGCCATGATCGCGTGCCCACGTATCGTTGGAGGGTAACTCGACCAATATCAAATTCTCTTGAACACACCCCCTCAGCACATGTGCCGTTTTTTCTCGATTTTTACAAACGACTAAGGCTTTTTGAAACCTTGTAACAGTCTCAATAATCCTCGCAAAACAAGGAATGACTTCCTCCAGCATCGGTGCCCAATCGCTGTTTTCATGCGGAAAAGTAAATTGGATAGCACTTTGGGCTTCCCACTCGGCAGGTAAACGTCTTGTCATCATATATTATATTCTAATGCAGCTGTCAACACCTAAATTGGTAAAATTCGTAAATTCGATAAATTCGTGGTTTCCTACACGTAGTATGGAAGGTTCGAGGCGCAAATTTCCACTTTTTTTTCAAAGCCACCCCCTCAGTATGGAAATACTTTTGTTAAAAAAATGGCATTCCAACGGATTAAAACTATGTTTGTCGAAATAAAACCAGTTTTCTTTCAACAATTTACATAATTAAACGTCTTTGAGTTGTAATTCTAATTTTTAACAAAATTCAAAAGTATTTTTTCAATGAAAAAGGTAATAACAATCTTCTCAGTCATGCTATTCGCTGTTGCTGTCATGGCGCAAAGTGGTGAAAAAAAGGCACCTGCCAGCCCTGCTGCAAAAGCGGAAGGCAAAGTAGGCGACAAATCAGTCGTTATAGATTATGCTCAACCTGCCGTCAAAGGGCGTAAAGTATGGGGCGAGCTCGTGCCGATGGACAAAGTTTGGCGCACGGGAGCCAATGCTGCCACGACCATCGCGTTGGATAAAGATGTCAAAATCGAAGGGCAAACACTTAAAGCGGGTAAATATGCCCTATTCACCATTCCAAACGAAAAAGAATGGACAATCATTTTCAATAAAAAAGTAGAACAATGGGGTAACGATCACAGCGATAAAGACGATGTCTTGCGTGTAAAAGTAAAACCTGGTAAATCTGCTGCTTTTACAGAACGCATGACTTTCGCCGTTGCTAATAATATGGTGAAGTTGATGTGGGAAAATGTAGAAGTCGGCTTTAAAGTTGAATGATTTTGTGTGATTAAAGTGATTTGAGTAAAAAAAATACCTCTCGGTTTTACTGAGGGGTATTTTTTACTTAAATAAAAAAAAATCATAACTCATTGATATTGAACCTATAAAGTTTTTGAAAACCTACAGCATATACTTAACTAAGCTTTTGCGTAAATTTAAAGAGTCCAGAGGACTCGCACGTTTGTAGAATAATGAACGAACCCCACTTTTTACGAGTCCAGAGAACTCATACGTTTATTATAAAGCCTACAACCGTGTGAGTCCTCTGGACTCGAAGTCCATTTTTAGGTTATTTTCTACAAACGTGCGAGTCCTCTGGACTCATTTCACATTTTGCAGAAAATTCTCGTA
>JAYUUR010000418.1:0-3294 GCA_043754475.1 Saprospiraceae bacterium
CCTTAGCAATGAAAAAGCTTTTTCCGTTATCCTCTTATTTAACTGAAAACTTCATCACCCGACTTTTTAAAAATATTCAACTAACTTTTAAGCACCCCCTCATTTATCCCTTCGGGAGTAAAATGCCTATTTTAATAGGTATTGTAGGCATTTTCTTCGTTTTTTCGTTTCAAAATGTTACAGCACAAGCGGTTGTTACAACCACTGATACGGCTAAATATACGAAAAATCCCAAACCTTCACTAAAAGCTACCCGTATTGTAAAGCCGCCTAAAATAGATGGCAATCCCATTGATGACTGTTGGAAAGACTTACCCATTGCCGATGATTTTATCATGCACCGTCCTCAGCCTTATAAGAAATCACCTTTCAGAACGGAATTTAAAATTGCTTATGATGATGATGCTTTATATATTTTAGGTTATCAATATGACCTCGAACCGAGTAAAATACGCCGTGAATTGGGCGCACGGGATAATTTAGATATTGCAGTGGATTTAATAAATGTTGGCATAGATACTTACGACGATGATCAAAATGCTTTTCGCTTTGGCGTGACGGCAGCAGGCGCTCAATTCGATTCGCGCGTTTCTAATGGTAACAATACTGATTTTAGTTGGGATGCTGTTTGGGAAAGTGAAGTAACATTGCAAAAAGATGGTTGGGTCGCTGAGTTAAAAATTCCTTTTTCTGCCTTGCGTTTTGCGGATAAGCCCAATCAAACTTGGGGATTACAATTAGCGCGGGGCATTAATCGCGCAGCCGAGGAAGGCTCATGGGCAGGTTTTGATCCTAAAATTGATGGTTTAGTAATTCAATACGGTTCATTAACGGAGTTGCAAAACATCAAACCGCCGTTACGTTTGCAATTTTCACCTTATTTAGCAGCAGCAGTGCAACGCTCTCCTTCGTATGATGCGAATGGTAATTATAAATACGGCAATCAAAAACAATTGACGGGCGGTATGGATTTGAAATATGGCATCAATCAAAGTTTTACACTGGATATGACATTGATTCCTAATTTTGGACAAGTTCAATCAGACAATCAAGTCTTGAATCTAAGCCCTTTTGAAGTGCAATTTAATGAAAACAGACCGTTTTTTACTGAGGGGTCTGAAATATTTGGAAAAGGTGATATATTTTATTCTCGCCGCATTGGAGGAACGCCGACTGGTTACTACAGCGTGGCAACCAAAGAAAATGAGGTGATTAAGAGCAATCCAACAGAGACTCAACTTTATAATGCCACTAAAATATCGGGCAGAACTAAGAAAAATCTGGGTGTTGGCTTCCTCAATGCCGTGACCGCTCCAATGTATGCCGAAGTGGAAAATACAGAAACAGGAGCTACTCGCAATGTTCAAACCGCCACTTTGACCAATTATAATGTCTTTGTATTGAGTCAAGCCTTGAAAAATAATTCAGAAATCAGTTTTATCAATACAGCCACCTTGCGCGATGGCTCTGGTCGAGATGCGAACGTCTCGGCATTATATACGCGACTCAGAAATAAAGGAAATAAATATGAGATATTGGTCGGTGGCAGATTGAGTCAAATATTTGAGAAAGATGCACCGATTGATAGAGGTTTTACCACCAATTTAGGTTTGAACAAAGTCAGTGGTAGTTGGACATGGCGTTTGTCGGAAGAAATTCAGAATCAAAAATGGAATCCCAATGATTTAGGTATTTTCAATGGTAATAATTTTATCAACCATAATTTCAATTTATCTTATCAAAAAGTAGAACCGACGAAGATTTTTCAAACCTACCAAACATGGTTGAATGCGAATCAGAATTTTCAATATAGTTCTAAGCGTTTCATGGATTTTGGCGTGGAAACGGGCTTTTGGGGGAAATTTAAGAGCCAATGGTGGGCAAATCTTTGGCATTATAACCAACCCTTCACAACTTACGATTTCTTCGAGCCTCGTATGGAAGGTAAAGAATTTAAACGTGCGCCCATATTTATTACGGGCACTAACTTCGGCTCGGATGAGCGTAAAAAATTGTATTGGTACACCCACGTCAGTTTTGGCAAACGCCTCACGCCCGACCATCAACGCTGGCGTTTTATCATCGAGCCACGCTACAGGGTAAATAATAAGTTGAGCTTTTCGCTTTTCGCCCATTATTTGAAGGAAAATAATGACCTCGGATATTGCACCAATGAAGGCAATGTACTTACTTTCGGTCGCCGCGATCGCCGCACGATGGAAAGTATATTCTCTACCAAATATACCTTCACGCCTAAATCCAACCTTACATTTAGAATGCGGCATTATTGGTCGAAAGTAATGTATAAAGAGTATTTTACTTTGAACAACGATGGCTCATTGACGCACCGCGATTGGACGAGCAATCAAGATAGAAATATCAATTTTTTCAATATTGATATGGTTTATACATGGCAATTTGCGCCAGGGAGCTTCTTGAATTTGATTTGGAAAAACAATATTGCCAAGTTTGATCAAGGCACAGGTGTCATGCACGGCGACAATTACTTCAACAATTTTGGACAAACTCTCGATGCCCCGCAAACCAATAACCTGACCCTCAAAGTCATTTATTTTATTGATTATCAATCAACTGTTAATAAATTGAGGAAGAAATAGGTAACCATAAAATATTAGATAAAACACCTAATTGTATGCTTAGAAATGCGAATGAATTGTACTTTCGCACCTTAAATTTTAAATAAATTATGGAATACAGACAATTAGGCAGAACCGACTTGAAAGTGACAAATATTTGCTTAGGCACTATGACTTTTGGGCAACAAAACACTGAAGCAGAAGCCCACGAACAAATGGATTATGCCTACGAACAAGGCATTAATTTCTTTGATACGGCTGAACTATATGCCGTTCCTGCCCGTGCAGAGACCAATGGCTTGACTGAAAAATACTTGGGCACTTGGTTTCAGCAATCGAAAAAACGGCAAAATATCATTTTAGCAACCAAGATAGCCGGACCCAATCCCAATTTGAAATTTATCAGAAATCATCAATTAGATTTTTCAAGAGAACAGATAAATGCGGCTTTAGAAGGCAGTTTGACCCGTCTGAAAACGGATTATGTGGACATTTATCAATTGCACTGGCCTCAACGCCCAACGAATTTTTTCGGTAAATTGGGCTATACGCATGACGCTGATGAAAAATGGGAAGATGATTTTATGGAAGTGTTGCAAACCGTCGGTGATTTGATTAAAGCAGGGAAAATACGCCATTTTGGACTGTCCAATGAAACGCCGTGGGGTTTGATGCACGTCATTCATATGGCTCAAAA
>JAYUUR010000419.1:0-3282 GCA_043754475.1 Saprospiraceae bacterium
AAGCAGATGTCTTGTTGGTCAAAGCAGATAAACCCTTAGCCATCCTTGAAATTAAAAATGCTGCTGCGCCAACCCTTACAAAAGGGTTTTATAATTGTATTACAGATTTAAAAACGACTCAAAATTTTGTCATTTGTAAAATCAAAGAAACCCTTACAGACCAAACTAAAGGCATCACGTATTGTAATCTAATGACTTTTTTAAATAATTACTTGATTCATTTTTAATCAATTCCCATTCGCTTTCTTCTTCTCAATCTCCTCTTTCAATTTTTTCAAAATCTCCTCTTGTTTTTTCACTTCATCTTTCAAGCGTTGGATTTCAGACGCGGCATCTTCTTTCACTTTTTGAATCTGTGCTGCGGCATCTTGTTTAGCTTGATAAACAGCATCGGAGGCTTCTTTTTGAGTTTTATTGATTTCCTCTTGCGATTTTTTACGGGCATCAGCCGCTTCATCAGCATATTGCTGTTTTTTCATAGCATTATCTTTCTGAATTTGACTAATTTCATCGATAGACGCTTTGCGGGTGGCTTCCATTTCAATTTTCGCTTTGTCTTGTGCATCCACCACTTGCTTGGCTATATCTGCTTTTTGTTTTTCAGCATTATCATTCACTTCTTTCAGAGCCATAGCGGCTTGTTCACGAATGGCTTTCACTTCTTTTTGAGCAGCATCAGTCGTTTGAGCAATCAAAGCCGCTGAGTTTTCACGGGCTTTTGATACCTCAATAGCTGCTTTTTCCTTTTCTTTTGAAGCATTTTCCTTCACTGTCCGCACAGCTTCGGCTTCATCGGTACTAATTTTTGAAATATTTTCAGAAGCTGACCGCTTAGCTTCCGAAACGCGTTTGGCGGATTCCTGCGTTTCAGTCGCTTCTTTTTCTTTGATTTTAGCGATTTCTTTTGCCGCCGTCTCTTGCGTTTTCACCACTTCTGTAACGGCTCTTTGCCGCGCATCAGCCACTTCTTTAGCCGACATGGTAAGCAATTCCTTTTCTTTATTCTTGGCATCCGTCACTTTCGCTTCGGCTTCTTTTTGAATTTCCAACATCCGTTTTTGAGCCACTGATTGCGCTTCGCTGACTTCTTTTGCAAAGGTTTGCTTGGCTTCAGCTGACTTGGTAGAAGCTGCCTGCACCTGCGTAGTCGCTGCCTGTTTTGTTTTTACGATTTCATCAGCCGCCCGTTTGCGAGCTTCTGCTACATCTTTTACAGATGTCGTTTTCATACTATCCGCCGCAGCCTTAATCCGAGCAACATATTTTTGCAATTCATCTTGCATTTTAGTCACTTCCAAAGTCGCTTTTTCACGAGCCGCAATCACTTCTTTAGTACTCATTTGGCGCGTGGAATCTATAACTATTTGAGCGCGCATTTTTTCATCTGCTACCTTTTTATTGGTCGCTTCTATCACTTCCGCCGCTTTTTTACGGGACTGAGCCACTTCTACTGCTGAAGCTTCTTTTTGTTTCGCTACATTTTCTTTTATTTCAGCCACTTCCGAAGCCGCATTTTGAGAAACCATTGATTTTTCTTCCGCCGCTTTACGTTTAGCTTCCGCCAGATCGAAAGCAATTTTCTGTCTTTCAAGCACCGCGCGTTCACGTGAGCGAGCAACGGAATCCGCCGCATCAATCTGAGCTTTCATAATCACTTCGGCAGCCGTTTTCTTAGAAGTTGTGACTTCATCTACCGTTCTTTCACGCTCAACTTTAGCAGCCGTTCGCGCATCTTCAACTATTTTCAAGGCTTCATTGCGGATTTTTGTTAACTCAGCCGTAGCACTTTCTCGCGCAGAGGCTACATCATCGGCGTATTCCTGCTTGGCTTCGTCCAATTTTTCTTTCGTTGCTTTGATTTCTGACGCCGCTTTTTCACGTGCAGCAGCCACTTCTTTGGATGATTCGAGTTGTGCTTTTTGCACTTCGGCAGCCGCTCTTTCACGAGCTTCTCCAACGTTTTTGGCTAATTTATCTACCTCAACACCCACCTTTTTTTGACTTTCAGTAATCATTGTAATATTTTGTCTATTGGCTGAATCAATCAGCACCTGTGAGCGTTGACGCGCTTCCACAACTTCTTTAGCAAATTCAGCTTTCTTCTGCTCTGCAAATTGCCTTGAAGAGAGCACATCTTCCTGTATTTTTTGTTTATCCTTAGCGGCTTTATCTTTTTCTGCTTGAATTTCAGTCCGTATTTTATCCTTAGTATCAGCCAATTCTTTGCGTAAAGCAGCCAGTTCTTGATCATTGAGTTGGTTAATATCTGCTTTTCTAACCACTTGCGATGGATTACCACCTGATACTGAGGGGTTCGCCGCCGCAGGATTTGCTGAAGGTTTGAAGCCACCCGTTTCAGTACTGAGCGTTACATTTTTGACTTTAGATTTATCCAAAGTTTGATTGAAACACGTTGTGATATTTTTCAATTCTGCTTGGCGGTTATCGGGCAGCGTAAACTTCCGCATTTCGTAAGTTGCTTTACTCAATATATGTATAGTCGTTACCGTATTTTCAGAAAACCATTGCATCGCTGCCATATCCATTTGCAACACATTTTGATAAGTCTTCGGACCCGTCAAATCGCTCATATTCACAAAGCGATACGTTTTGCGGTTATTATTGGCATCTGCAAAAATAAGTTCATCCCCTTGATTGAGTTCAATCGCATTTTTGGCTGTCACCCTTGCTTGAACGCCTTTTTCATCGTTGAAAAATTCGACGCTGTAAGAATAGTCGCCGCGCAGAATCATGGTCGTAGTAGCGGATCTCAAAAAATGGGTATTGCCCACCACACGATTATCCAAAATAAGCGAATTGCAATTTTGAGCATTTATACTGAGGGGTATGCAGAGGAAAATTATTAAAGGAAAGCCAATAAAAAGCTTGGTTAGCAGAGTTTTCATATAACTGAATTTAAATTAAATAGAAAGTTTATATCAAAAATCGAGCGCATTTTTTAAAAGAGAAAAGATTATTTTTTTAAACGCTTTATTACTATAAAATAATTTTTTCAAACAAACTTTTAACGAATAATAATCTTAAAGTTCAGAATTTATTTCTAATTCACCAACTTAGAAACAGCAAAATGAAAAATATTAAATTTAAAATGTAAAAGTGATGATAATCAGAGCTTTATGAGTTTTAATTCTACATTTTATTGAAATTCTCGACTTATCTTTTTCACAAAACATAAAAATGATTTGAGTGCGTGACAAAATCGGGGCAAGTCGTTTTTTTTCTCTGGAAATCGGGCATAATCTTAGGAAGATTTTAAATCTT
>JAYUUR010000420.1:0-9869 GCA_043754475.1 Saprospiraceae bacterium
GAGTTATGAGTTATGAATTCATAACTCATAACTCATAACTCATTATTTTGCCTGCACTTTACTCCAAACGCGCCACACATTTTGATATAAAATCTTCGCTATCTCCCCCTCAGTATAACCCCGTTTTAAGAGCGCATAAATCAGATTCGGATATTGCGAAACGTCTTTCAAACCCGTCGGTAATGTATCGCCTACGCCATCAAAATCTGAACCGATGCCGATATGGTCAATGCCCACCAATTTTTTAACGTGGTCAATATGATTCGCCACAGTTTCTACATCTGCAAAAAGAATAGGATATTCTTTTTGGAAGGCTTCAATAACAGGTTTGGCATCTTTATCATCCTGTTTCAAACCTTTATCTTTCAATATTTTTCCCAATATTTTTTGTTTTTCATTTATATCCAAACGGGCTTTTTCATCTAAAAATGACGTCCCGAAGTTAATTTGAATAACACCGCCATTTTTACCCAATTCTTTAATCATATTATCTGACATATTGCGCTTGAATCCCTCAGTAAAATACCGACAAGAGGAGTGCGAAGCAATGCACGGCTTTTTAGAAAGCTTCATGACTTGATAAAAAGTGTTATCGGAAACGTGAGAAATATCAACCATCATTCCCACTCGGTTCATTTCCTTCACCACTTTACGTCCATAAGGACTCAATCCTTTCCAAGTAGCTGTCGAATCGTAGGATGAATCACAAATGAGATTATCCTTTCCATGCGTAAGCGTAACATAGCGGATGCCTTTGTTGTAATAATATTGAATATCCGTTAGTTTCAAAAGGGGTGCGCCATTTTCCATGCCCATTGGAAAAGAAATTAGCCCTTTTTTGAAATTTTCCTCCACAGACTGAGGGGTCTCACCTTTAGCGAATTTATCTGGATGAGCTTTTATAATGCCGTGAATCATATCAATGAGAGAGTCTGCCAATGCTTTTTCTTTTCCTGTTTTTTGTAAATGCGATGGAATATAGATAGACATAAACGGTGCACTCAAGCCTCCTTTTTTCGCGCGGACATAATCAAAATCTCCTTCAGAAGTCTGAACTGGAATATCCATATACTCGCGTTCCAACCTAAAGTTTTTAATTTTTAATCGATAAGGCAAATCAACATGACCATCGGTGATAATATATTTATGTGCCAATTTGTCAGCTAAATCGCGCATTTGATTATCGGTCAGAGAGGATGTTTGAGCGAAAAATGTAGTTGGGAGGAGCAGTAAAAAAGAAAAGAGTAGGATTTTCATAGACAAAATTTTAGAGATGAGTGATGATAAAATTTTGTTCAAATATAGGAATTAAAGTAAAGCAGCTTATAAAATGTTGAAATATAAGCAAAAAAAAAGTCTGCGAACAGAAGTTCGCAGACCAATCAACATTTGTTAACCCCAAAAAAATTATACCATGAGTACAATATCTTTATATCGTATAAAACGATTTTTTCTTAATTTCAGTATTGAGACGAAGTAATTAAATAAAGTAACAAATTAAGCGAGAACTTGTTTAACTAAATTAGCAGCTTCTTTCAATTCTATTGCAGAAAATACTTTTAAGCCCGATTCATCTATCATTTTCTTAGCAATATCGGCATTCGTCCCTTGAAGCCTAACTATTATAGGCACACTAATCGTGCCAATGTTTGCATAAGCATCAATAATTCCTTGAGCAACTCTATCACATCTCACAATTCCCCCAAAGATATTAACTAAAATGGCTTTCACGTTAGAATCTTTCAAAATAATTTTAAAAGCTTTTTCTACACGCTCTGCATTCGCTGTTCCACCGACATCTAAGAAGTTAGCAGGAAACCCACCATTTAATTGAATCATATCCATCGTAGCCATTGCTAATCCTGCTCCGTTGACCATGCACCCCACATTACCGTCGAGTTTTACATAGTTCAAATCTGCTTCCATAGCTTCTACTTCAGTGGCATCTTCTTCATCTTTATCACGTTGAGCTTCAAGATTTGGATGACGAAATAAAGCGTTGTCATCAATAGAAACTTTAGCGTCCACCGCAATTATTTTATCATCCGACGTTTTCAAACAAGGGTTGATTTCAAATAAAGAGGCATCACTGCCGACAAACGCTGCATATAGAGAGTCAATAAATGCATACATTTCTTTAAACGCAGCACCACTAAGACCTAAATTAAAACAAATTTTATTAATTTGAAACGGGCGCAAACCTAAAAGCGGATCAACCCATTCTTTTTGAACCAAATGCGGCGTTTCTTCCGCTACTTTTTCAATGTCCATGCCCCCCTCAGTAGAGTAGATGATAACATTGCATTTTTTGGCTCTATCCATCAAAACCGAAACATAATATTCTTTCGGCTCATTGACGCCTTTATAATATACATCCTCAGTAATCAAAACTTTTCGCACCAATTTTCCTTCTGCTGAAGTTTGAGGTGTAATAAGCATCATACCGAGTATTTCTGTCGCTTTTTCTTTAGCTTTTTCAGGAGTGGGTGCGAATTTGACGCCTCCACCTTTTCCACGACCACCAGCATGTACTTGAGCTTTAACAACGCAACCTTCACTATTTCGCTCAGCGCGTAAACGGGTAGCTGCTTCAAAAACTTCATCAGGCGTGTAGCACAAAATGCCTTCTTGAATTTTAACGCCGTAACTTTTTAATAATTCCTTCCCTTGGTATTCGTGAAGATTCATATTTACTCTTTAGTAACGAATTGTAGTGCAAAGATATGTAATAGGTAGTCAATGTTATAACATTTATTGTAAAATTTTTATGACATTTTTTTTGCTACCTTTTTTTTATTGTCATTTATAAGAACGCTCAAATGTAAAACGTTTTTTTAAATTACCAAACTGTTTCGTCGAAAATATACAAAAACCTATATTTGTTTAAGTAAACGTTGATTTTTTAATAGAATTTCAACTATTATTTACCAATTTTATTTATTTTTGGCGAAATTTCGCTACAATTATTTTATACAATTTTTTAAATAAAAATCATGGTATTAACATCAACCCCCTCAGTATTGACGCTTTCTGATGAACAAAAAGCGCGTTTGGCAGATTTCAATTCTCCAATTAAATTATGGTTTTGGCTTCTGTATAAATTGCCCGCCGCTTGGTTTATGGGTGTACGCGTAAAAAGTATTACAGCAGAAAAATCTGAAATTACCCTGCCTTATGGTTGGCGTTCTCAAAATCCTTTCAGCTCTATTTATTTCGCTGCTCAAGCGGCTGCAGCTGAATTTTCTACTGGAGCATTAGCCACTACAGCTATTGCAGGCAGAGGAAAAGTGTCGATGTTAGTGAGCAATCTTGAAATGGAATTCACTAAAAAAGCCAATTCCAAAACGACTTTTACTTGCGAAGATGGCTTAAAAGTATTTGAAATTGTAGAAAAAGCGGTTCAGACAAAAGAACCGCAAATGATTACGATGACCTCAACAGGTGTTCAAGAGTCAGGCGAAATCGTTTCTATTATGAAAATAACTTGGTCTTTTAAGGCAAAATAGAGTAGAGTAGGAGGTTTATTTAAAAACGACTGTTTTCAATTCTACTGCTAAACTATTGCGCATTTCCATCAGTTTTTGATGAATTTTTAAATGTTTCATCATGGTTGACATATCACCTGTATCACTGCTTCTGCGGACAATTTCTTGATTTTGATCACATAATTTGATGATTTTACGAAGTTTGAAGCGTTTAAGGGCTTGCTTGCTGTCTTCTGTAAAATTTAAATCAGGTGCTTTTTGAGTTTCGAGTGGGCGTTGCAATTTATTTTCCCAATTATCAGAATAATCATAAGGATTGGAAAGAATGGAGGCGGCAAATTCTCTAATTTCCTTCACCGAATGGCTCAAAAAGTGCTGTGTACTGAGGGGGGTGCCTTTTTGAATAAGAGCAATCGTTTCATGAATTATTTTATGATACATTCGGTTATCAAATTGCTCCAACACATCTTCAATATTTGAAATAACATAAGCCGCTACCGACACATTATGTTCTTTATCAAATATTTCACCTCCCGATGCAATCAAAATACGGACAATATCTTTTTCTTGAAATTCATCGCCACCTGTCATAGAAGAGCTTTTCTTTTCTCCAAAAGTTTCTTCTATAACTGTTTGATTATCAGTGGGTTGCGATATGTCATCATTGAATCCTGCGAGACCCGCAGCCGATGAGGCAGAAGAAGGTGCAGCAAAACCTTTCTTTTTATCTTCCAGCGATTTACGAACTAATTTACCCGTCTCACCAATTAATATAGCTTCTTCAACTTTCATCAAAGCAGCACATTCTCTCAAATAAAGTTGCCTTTTAACAGGGTCAGGAATCTTCGCAATACTGGCAACAATGTCCTTAATTAATTTAGATTTTTTAATCGGATCGCCCGCCGCTTCTTCAACAAGTAGTTGCGTTTTAAATAATATAAAATCTTTCGCTTCTTTTTTAATATATTCTTTAAATGCTGTTGCACCCACGCTTTGAACGTAGCTGTCCGGGTCTTCTTTATTCGGCAGAAGGACGATTTTGACATTCATATCTTCTTCTAAAACCATATCCAACCCCCTCAGTGCAGCCTTCACACCAGCCGTATCGCCGTCATAAATAATTTTAATATTGGGTGAAAAACGTTTCACCATCCGAATTTGCTCGGTTGTCAATGATGTGCCGCTTGATGCTACTACATTTTCAATGCCCGCTTGGTGCAGCGAAATAACATCGGTATAACCCTCACAAAGTATAGTTTCATCCTCTTGTTGAATGAATTTTTTTGCATGAAATATGCCGTATAGCACTCGATTTTTAACATAAATATCTGTCTCTGGCGAGTTAATATATTTAGGAGCGTTCGCATCTTTTTGCATAATTCGCCCTGCGAAGGCAATGGGCTTGCCCGTCATGCCATGTATTGTGAACATGACACGATTGCGGAAAAAATCCTGCTCGTATAATTTACTCGTTAAGCCCAATTTTCTCAATAAATCAATAGAATACCCCTCAGTAATCAGCGTTTTTGTAAGCGAATCTCTATTTTCAGGTGAAAAACCAAGTCCCCATTTACGAATCGTTTCCTCTCTAAATCCTCTCTCTTTAAAATATTGTAAGCCTATACTTTTACCTTTATCGGTTTCAAAAAGTTGATCTTGATAAAATTTTAAAGCCCGTTCATTCACTAAATAAAGCGAATCATTCAGTTGTTTTTCCTCTAAAAATTCCTTTGACACTTCGGTTTCCTCAATCGCAATATTGTATTTTTTAGCGATGTAACGAAGTGCTTCAGGATAACCCATTGTTTCATGCTCCATAACGAAGGTAATAGGGTCGCCTCCCTTACCACAACCGAAGCATTTAAAAATATTGCGCGCTGGATTGACGCTGAAAGAAGGTGTCTTTTCATTGTGAAACGGACACAAGCCCGTCAGATTCGCCCCTCGGCGTTTCAGCGTGACGAAATCCCCCACCACATCTTCAATGCGGGCAGCGTCCATTATTTCCTGAATTGTTCTCTGCGTTATCATATTTATACAAAGATAAAAAAAGCCTGACGATTTTGACATCGTCAGGCTCTTATAAACTTCATCTAAAATCAAACTATTAAATTTAGTTAGTGTGAATTGGAAGGTTATCCTGAAAATCGGACAATTGAATAACTAAGTTAATTGTCATTTTATTTCTTAACAGGGTAATAAAATGTTTCATCACCTGCTAATACCTCTACCATATAAATACCGGCAGACAATTTAGACAAATCATAACGTTTGTGTAAGTCAAAAACAACATAGTTTTTTTCCTCAAAAACTGGATGACCTTCGTTGTCAAAAATACTGATTGTAATGTTGCTATAATTGCCCAACAGAACGTTAACATCTAAGGCATTGCCTTTTTGATTCAATACAGGGATGAATTTCTCTTTCTTCTCAAGTTCAGAAATCTCAACGCTGTGGTTATTGACGTGAAAAGGTTGTACAGTTCTCATTGTTTTTTTAGTAACGATGAGGTTATAGTTGCCATCTTCAAGTTTTGACACGTTGTATTTTTTAACGAAAAGTTGAGCACCTTTCACTTTCTCATTCAATAATTGATTGCCAATGGCATCTTCAATACTGATAGTGATTTCTTCATTTCTGATATTGCCAAGGTTCAAGATAATAGATTTTGGCTCAGCAGAGATTTTCACTGTTGTTTCGCCGAGGTACATTAAGTTTTCAATGTTACCAGCAGAAAGGTTACTTGTGAATAGGGTGGCAACAAGTGCCAAAATTAAAAACAATCGGATTTTCATAATCTTAAAATTTAATATTGTTAAACAATCGGGTGTATTAATTTTATTTTTTAAACTAAGTCGTTTTTTAGAATTAAATTTTGTTTAGTAGTAATTATTTTTATTTTTATTTCAAAATCAATTACAATACCTAAACATTTAAGAATTAAATTTGGTTCACGGTGCAAAGGTATTTTTTTTCTGTTAACTCTACAATAGTTTAATCTAAATTTACTGTTAAGTTTTTTTTCAAGTTCATAAGTAATAATTCATTGGGTGATTTCTTTTCTGTAATTCCTTTTCTTTTCAACGAACTTTAAAGATTTAATAGGATTTTCCCGTCGGGATTCTTACTATAGAAGTTTGAAATTTATAAAAAATTATTTATTTTGTCAAAAATCGTCAAAATACTGAGGGGGTAACTAATCCTTAAAATCCCACCAATCCTGATTCTAATAAAAAAAAACAAAAAAAAAATCGAAAGACAGCAATCTGCCTCCCGATTTTTTTTATTGAATAATGTTTTCAAAATTCATCATTCATAACTAACATAAGCTACTTCCCTTCTAAATCTGCAATTAGTTTCGTTGCTGCTGCATGTGTTGGTTCAACTACTAAAACTTTTTGAGCATATTCTTTGGCTTTTACAAAATCACTCAGTGAGCCAAAATAATAAGCTAAATACATCAAGGCTTTCGTCATATGCGTTTTTGATCTTTCTTTCGGCTTGGTTTCGTAAACTGTGATGAGTTTTTCATAAGTCTCTCTTGCCATCCAAGTAGGGGTAGTATCGCTGTCCATCTCAGTCAAACTTAAGCCTTTAAAATAATAGCCATCTGTAATATCTTGTTGATGGGTTATATATTTATCAGCAAATTCAATGGATTCTTTATACAATTGACCATAATATGCATAATACATAGCAAGATAGTAATCCCTATTTTTATCAATAGGGCAACCGGCTGCTTCTTTTTCATTCAATAAACCAAATGCTTCTATATTTTTCTTAGCACTATAATTCGCTTGAATCAAATTGGCGTACATATCACATCTCTTACTTGTATCCAATTCAATCACTTTTTTATACAACCTTGTCGCCTCATCCAAATCACCCGATTTTAAAGCAGCCTTAGCTGGAAACTCATAATCATAGTAAACAAGACGGTCAGCAGGTACTAATTCAAACAATTTCTTTGACGCTTCGCGGCTTTCCATGTAGAGCATTTTAGCATCGTCTCCTAATACTTGCTTGTTTTTTTCAAACAATGCATCCGCTTTTGCACTTTTCGCCCATGCAATCCAACGATACATCGTGGTTTGAGTAGGGTCATCTTTCAAAAGTTTTTCAGCTTCCACTACCGCGCGGTCATAATCTTTCGCTTGATAAGTTAAGAAAGTAACCAAACGACGGCGCGCTCCAGGGTCTTTACCACCTGCCAACGGAATATATTTTTCAAGAGTCGGCAATACTTTATCAAATTGCTTAGTGTCCATATAAAGCTCAATCAAGTCTTTATAAATCGGGGCAAATTGATCATTCACCTTCAAACCTTGAATGAGTTGCTCTTGAGCTAAGTCCATTTTACTGGCTCTTTTCCATATGCGCGACATTTTCAAATATAAATCTGCATTGGTTTTATCCTTCATCGCCGCTGATTCATAAGCACTCATCGCGCCTCCTGCATCACCTTTAGCTAAATTGCCATCGCCGAGTTTAATCAAATTTTTCGCATCTTTTGGCTCAATGTCACGTGCACGTGAATAATTAGCGACTGCTTGCTCTGCATTTTTATTTGTGCTATATAAATATGCATCACCGATTAATACATATATTTCTGGATGTCCTTCTTTATAAGGCTTCTTTCTTGAATCGCGTACAGCTGATTCAAAAATTTTTAAAGCTTCTTTACCGTTTTTGGCATCCAAAAGCAATTTTCCCATACCGACTTGGCAATGAGGGCTTGTTTTAGCAATAGTCAAACCTTTATTATAGTTGTCTCTTGCCAGCATCATGCCCTTTGCTTTATCTTCTTTTGAAGAGTTTTTATCCATCACGAGTTCAGTGTAATCGCACTCACCGAGCCAATAATATGCCTCCGCTTGCTTAAGCGGGTCTTTTTCAGTCGTCAAATATTGATTCAAGACCTTACGCGCCTCTGCATAGTTCTCATTCGTTATGAGACCTTTAGCGGTTTCAATCTGAGCGTTCATGGTGAATGCTAAAAACAAAAGTGCCAACACAACATTAATTCTTTTCATCTTCTTTTAAAATGTTTGATTTTAGAAAAACTGGGTTTTAAATGCTTGGTTGTTTTTTTAAATTCATGGATTTATTTCAACCGATTACTATTTAAGACGCCAAACTTACTTAAACGATTCGTTTTTTATTGTTAAGAAAAATTTAAATTTTTAAAATGATGGGAATTCAAAATTTAAGCTAATTGTCGATGCAAAATTATAAAATGAGATTCGTTTAACTCTTTGATTTCCAAAAAAAAATAATTATTTATTTAAACAATTGAAAATCAAATATTTATAAATTTAAATAATAAAATATTCGTCCGATTTTAATGCAATTATATTTAAGTACTAAGTTTGAAATTGCCTAATTGTCTCATTTTTTAATTACTTCCTAAGCGTTCCCCCTTTGGGGGATAGGGGGCTGATTTTAGATGTTAGGGGGCTTAATTAACTTTCCCAACAGGTTTACTTTTCATTTCTATCCATCTCTCCTGTTGAGTAGCTGGCAACAATCCTGCTTTTAAAATAATCGTCTGACCAATTTCCGAACCAACGAATGCATTAAAACCAGCCGACAACCCATTCCGACGCTCCCGTTGCACGATATATACCTCCCTACTGAGGGGGTACTTGCCTTCTGCTAAATTGAGTTGGTAAGGTTTATAAAACTCGCCCGCTTTGCCCTCTTTCGGAGCCAAAGAAAGCAGCCGCACTTTCGATAAATATTCCTTCGTTTTAGGGTCATCTGAGTCACTTAACCAACTCCATCCAATGACGCCAATCACATTATTATGAGTGGCAACATAATTCACAGCATCCAAATTCGATTTTTCCGCATAAGCATTTTTTGGAAATGCCTTTTCGCCGGTCAAATTCAAAATATAACTCACCGTTCCCGAATTTTGACTATCAAATACCAAACTATATTGTGGATTCTGACCCCTCAGTATTTGGAGCATTTGAGTATAAGTAAAAGCTGTATCTTTACTTTTAGGGTCAATAATAAGGGCAATGGCATCCGTAGCAATTTTAGTTTGAGGCGGCACAAAAGTCCGATTTTTAAATGCCAGCATCTCTTCCGGCGTCAACTGCCTACCTAAAAATATCAATTTGCAACTATCATTATAAAGCTCTTTAACACATTCCGCTTCCGAGCGATAGCGAATATTTATTTTCGCATTCGGATATTGATGCTGAAAAACAGCCACTTGAGCATCCGCAATCGGTTGTAAAGTTTCGTCTACAGCTATATTGATTTCACCTGAAGTAGGCGTATCTATAACTTCTGAATTTTCATTTGTCGAAGCACAACCTATTGAAAATAAAGCGATTATAAATGAAAATAAAATTACTTTCTTCATTTTACTAA
>JAYUUR010000421.1:0-30277 GCA_043754475.1 Saprospiraceae bacterium
GGTTCTTCGGTTATAAAAAGAAATTGTTCTTCGCTCTTTTTTCCACTGTATTTTTCGATAATAAGTAACAATGGTAAAATGGATTGAAGTCCACTTGAACTATCTACTAATGCTAATTTAACTTTTTTATAGGTTATTTTATCATTATTATTTTCAAAAGTATATCTTATATCAAGGTTTTTAGAATGAAAATTTTTTATTTCTTTTCGGGCTTTTTCATAATCATTGCCAAAATTTAAAAGAAATTTGGGTAATGAAATATCGTTTGTTACAAAACCAAATAACGATTCGGATATTAATGAAATTAAAATTCTCTCAGCCGGTATATAGATGCCAGTTTTTAGATTTAACTCCTTTTTTTCTAAAATTGATTTATTGGTTTTACCACTTAATATTATTGCTGATTTGGTAACACCCTTAATTATAGCTTTATCTTCTATTTCTATTAAAAACCTATCATTTTTATATAGTATTTCAAAATCTTTAGAGATAAAGTGAATGAAAGTTTTTTTGCTTAAATATTGGTGAATATTGTACTCTTTCAATGTCTGAATAATACTCACATCAGAAGGAAATAATTTTTCACTAAAAGTAGTTACCAACTTCGCCAAAACGCTCTTCCCACTCGCTTGCTCACCAATCAGCACAGTGACCTTTTTCAAATCCAATTCCGCCTCTACAATAGGTCCGAAGTTTTTGACAATCAGCTTTTCAGTAGCCATAAGTTTCTAATTTATTGAAAATCAATTCTTTAATTTATAAAAATCAAAAGTAAAGAATTTTAATAAAAATTTAGTAAAATTTAGTTATTCATTCATCTTCAACACCCCCTCAGTATAACCGCCGCTAACATTATGAAACTATACTCTTATTCAATTATTTGCATAATTAGCATAAAATACTGAGGGGGTATCTAAATCATTTTAATAGATATTATATTTCAAAAATAGTTAAAATTAGCAGTTGGGCGAAATAATTTATTAAGCCAAACAATTATTCTAATTTTGATTGAAATTAAAAAAATGATTTGAAAATGAATACTATAAATAGAAGAGACGCTATTAAAAAAGCCGCTTTGCTCTTAGGTGGTGCATTCTCAGCACCGACATTGTTAGCTATGGCTCGTTGGGAACAACCGATTGCTCAATATTCTGCCCCTTTGAGCGGAGCGTGGCAGGAGGGGATACTTTTCAACTTGACTGAGCTTCAAAAACAAATTGTGGCGGAAGTTGCTGAAATGATTATTCCTAAAACCGATACAGTGGGAGCAAAAGATGTAGGCGTACCGGCTTTCATCGAAATGATGCTCAAAGATTGTTATGCCCAACCTGAACAACTCAGTTTTATGGAAGGCGTCATGGCTTTGGAAGCAGCTAAGTTTTTAGACATCGATTCGCCTACGCGTATTGAAAGGCTTAAAAAAATTGAAGCTGAGACTAAAGCCCTCATGAAAGCCCGCGAAGTGAAGCCAACCAAAATGGGCGATAATGATGATAAAGAAGAAATGAAAGCCATTCCAAAAGGTTTACCGTTTTGGAGGCTGATGAAAGAATTGACCCTTTTAGGCTATTTTACTTCTGAAAAAGGCATTAAAGCGTCTTTTGAATATGTGCAAATTCCTTCAAAATTGGAATTGATTAAATTAAAACCCAATCAAAAGGCGTATGCTTATTGATTTTTAAAAATTTAAATAGAAAAATATGAATCTTAATATAAATGCTCAAAAGAAAAATAGCTATGATGCTATCGTAGTAGGTTCGGGCATGACTGGCGGCTTTGCTGCTAAAGAATTGACTGAAAAAGGTTTGAATGTATTGATGATAGAACGCGGACGCGAAATCAAACACGGTCAGGATTACGATACCGCCATGAAAGAACCTTGGGAATTTGACCATCGAGGAAAAGTACCCGTACATTCTGCCGAAGAACATTGGGCTAATAAGCGTTTCAGCGGTTTAGCCAATGAAGAAACTGGCGGCTTTTTTACCAATGATAAAGACAATCCTTATATTGAAAAACGCCCTTTCGATTGGATTCGCGCTTATCACACAGGCGGAAAATCTATGCATTGGGGCAGACAATCGTATCGTTGGAATAAGCAAGATTTTGAAGCCAATGCCAAAGATGGTCACGGCGTTGACTGGCCCATTCGCTACGAAGATTTAGAATCGTGGTACACTTATGTCGAGAAATTCGTCGGGGTGAGTGGACAAAAAGAAGGTTTGGATGTATTGCCCGACGGTCATTTTCTACCGGCTATGCCGATGTTCCCGCCTGAGTTGATGTTCAGAGAAAAAATGCTTCAAAAATTCAATCGACCTGTGACAATTGGGCGTATTGCCAACTTGACCCAACCGCAAGCACAGCACACCGAATTGGGCAGAGCCTCTTGTCAATACCGCAACAAATGTGCAAGAGGTTGTCCGTATGGCGCATATTATAGCTCATTAGCAGGTGCCATTCCAGCAGCCAATAAAACCAAACGCTTGACAACACTGCATGATTCGATTGTTTCAGAGATTATTTATGATGAAAAAAAGCAAAAAGCGACTGGGGTACGGATTATTAATCAAAAAACAATGGACGTTCAAGAGTATTTTGCTAAAATCATTTTCCTCAATGCAGGGTCTATGAATACAGCCGGTTTGATGCTTAACTCCAAATCAAATCGTTTTCCAACGGGCTTGGGCAATGACAGTGATCAAGTAGGGCGCAATATTATGGATCATCATCTTGGGGTAGGAGCGAGTGCGACTGTTGATGGTTTTGAAGATGATTATATTTTTGGACAAAGACCTACTGCACTTTATATACCCCGTTTCCGAAATTGGGGCAGTGACAAACAATCTTTTTTGCGCGGCTATGGTTATCAAGGTGGTGCAAGCAGAGCAGGATGGAATAGAGGTTTGAATGCCGATGGCTTTGGCGTCAGTTTTAAAGAAGATTTGACAAAACCAGGGGGTTGGACAATTGGCTTCGGTGGCTTTGGCGAAGTGTTACCAAACCCGAATAACCGTATGACATTAGACCCTACGAAAAAAGATAAATGGGGCATCCCAATGATTGTCTTTGATGCGGCTTTCGGTGAAAATGAAATTGCCATGCGGAAAGATATGATGCAATCGGCAATGGAAATGCTTGATGCAGCCGGTTTTAAAAATATTACGGGCAATAATAGACAAGATGTTCATTTAGGCTTGGGCATTCATGATATGGGTACTGCCCGCATGGGTCGTGACACTAAAACCTCGGTTTTAAACAGCTTTAATCAGGTTCATGCTTGTAAAAACGTGTTTGTTACTGACGGGGCGGCTATGACTTCTTCTTCATGTGTCAATCCATCTATTACCTACATGGCACTTACTGCAAGGGCAGCGGATTTTGCTGTAAAAGAGTTGAAAAAGAGACAATTGTGATTTTGATATATCGAATTTGAGATGTCGGATTTAGGAAATGCGCTGACATCCGACATCTCAAATCCAATATATACTGAGGGGTCTAAAGGCTGTATATCATTTTAAACATGATAGCGGTTTCTCAAGAAGATTTAACACTTTTATCTTTTGATTTCTCCTCATTCGACACAATGCTCATCATATTCACAATAAACCTTTCGCTGAATCCTGATACGAATGCAATAATCGAAAAGGCGAAAGGTGAAGAAAGTAAATCTGCACTCAAAATAGATTTGAACAAATTGGAATGAAACAATAACAAAGCAATAAAAGCAGCAAAAGCAGCGGTGGAACCAATCGCCAAACGGAGAATCGTCACGAAAATACCTAAAAGTTGTTCTGGGATTTTTGTATCCAATGATTCGTTGGTAAGTGTGTAAGACATACTAAAACTTGCTCCTAAGGCTCCTAAAATCGTCCCTAAAATTGCTTCAACATGAAAAGGTATATTCGTTGCTGTAAAATCATAGAAATTGCTCAATATCACAATTGATACAATGAGTAGGGTCATAAGCAAACATAAGAAATTCAAGCTCACTCTCCTTAAACTGAGTTTATGATATTTTGTAGTATAATATCCTTCTCGTAAAAGCATCGTTTTTACAACTTTTTGGCGAATTATCTCTATATCCTGCTCATTTTCAATGTCTTTCAATATTGTCAAAACTGTGGTTTTTCGGTACGAACTGAATTTGTCTGCTTCATTGAGCAAATCTATAGCCTTAATCTTAAGATCTACCTCATTTAAGCCCTTCATTAGCTAAAGATATCCAAGTGGACTTATCGCTTTCAGGTGTGTTTTTTATCGCTTTCAATTGAAATTCAAAATCTGAAACAGCTGACCGTAAACGGGTCTTGAGGACTGATTGCGTTGAAAAGGGATTCTTCATTGATACTTTTTTTGGTTGTTAGATAATGGGTTTTTAAAATTATCACAGTTTTGGTAATTTATATCTATCTGTCAGGGGTACTGATTCAGAGATAGGATTAAATTTTCAGATATTATCATCGAATAAATAATTATTATAATCATACATATTAGAATCTTGAATTTTCCTTTTAAGTTTATCTATTTTATTTTTAATAAATCCGGTATTATAATTGGGTTTATAAGGCTCTTGCAGCTTTTTCTTATTTTTTATTATTTTAGGACTTTGATTTATCAAAAGTTGACTATTTTTCACAGCAACTCGTTCCATAAAAATTTTCTTTCCTCCGTGAAAATCTATCAATTCATTAAAAACTGATTTACAATAAGATTCAAAAAAACTAAATGAGCTAATTAATAAATATTTAGATAAATTGAATGTTCCATATTTGCACAAATCTTCTAGTGGTATAAGAATTAACTAATTGATAGTTATTATTAACTTTGTTCTTTGAAAAACTGCAAATATGAGTCGAGGCAAACCAGCGGCACCCGCTATTGAACTAAGTAATCGTATCTACCCTTTATTCGTTGAAGAAAGTGGTAAACGGACCATCAAACGCCATCACCTTGAGCGTATCCATATTTTAATAAACGCCAGTACACAAGGTGGAGCAAAATCGAATGGTCAAATTTCTCGTGATTTAGGTCTATCCTACAATACGGTTAAAACATGGCGTAATCGCTGGACAGCCTTTTACCCTGCCATATTAACTTTTGAACAAGGCTCTACTGGTGAAGGCGTTAGTGATAGCGTTTTAATGGTGAAAATTTTATCGTATTTAGAAGATGCCCCACGAAGTGGCGCACCCAAAATTTTCACATTAGCGCAGACCCAACAAATAGTGGCTTTAGCCTGCCAAAAGCCAACCGAACACGGTATCGAAATGACAACTTGGACACATGAAATGCTCGCCCACGTTGCTATTTCAAAAGGCATTGTTGACACTATATCCTCCCGTTATGTGGGGATACTTTTAAAAAAGGAGTCCCCTTCAACCACATAAATCTGAATATTGGCTATTTCCTAAAATTGCTGATTGGGATGCTTTTGTCCTTAGATTCGCCTTAATTTGTCGCCTCATATTAGTAAAGGCAGACATACAAGACGTGAATTTGAGTACAAGCGACATGGTACAACAACGCTTATCGCCGCTTTAAATGTTGGTACAGGACAATTACAAAATTATGTACTCAGTCCAACTCGGACTGAAGTTGATTATTATAACTTTATTGAACAAACAACTCAATCTATTTTGGTAAAAGAGCCAAATGCACATATTGTTTTTTTATCGGATCAACTCAACACGCATTTGTCTGAAAGCCTGGTCATATGGGCAGCACAAGTCAATAATGTTGATGCAGATTTAGGTATAAAAGGGCAAAATGGTTTGTTAAAAAATCTTCAAACCCGAATGACATTTCTTGAAAATGACAAACATCATATTCGATTTGTTTTTACACCCAAACACTGTTCTTGGCTAAATCCTATTGAAAATTGGTTTGCCAAACTTCAAACACATGTTATTACAAATGGCAATTTCAGTTCAATAGAAAATCTGAATCTCAAAATTGAAAACTATATTGCTTTTTTCAACAAATGTTTAGTAAAACCGATGAAATGGAAATTTAAGGGCTTCATCAAAGACACAATTTTAACGAAAAACATGCCTTACCGCCACACCATATCAAATAACGTCTATGTTTTTAAGGATTTAAAAACCCTTTTGGCTAAAGCATCGCCTTTGCGAAGTGGTGACGTGTTGGCAGGTGTAGCAGCGAGTAATCATCAAGAACGGATTGCCGCTCAAATAGCTTTAGCCGATGTACCGTTGAAAACTTTTCTGAATGAAGCAGTGATTCCCTATGAAGAAGATGATGTCACGCGGTTAATCATAGATACACATAATGTCATGGCGAATGGGAGCGCGGCAACTCAGGGGTTTGAATCTATCAGCCATTTTACGGTAGGGCAATTAAGAGATTGGTTACTGAGTGATGAAGCAGATACTGCCACCTTGCTAAGTTTAGCGACAGCTTTAACGCCTGAAATGGTGGCGGCAGTTTCTAAATTAATGCGCAATCAAGATTTGATAGCTGTTGCTCAAAAATGTGAAGTTATTACTCGATTTAGAAATACATTAGGCTTGAAAGGGCATTTATCCACGCGGTTGCAACCCAATCATCCGACGGATAATATTCAAGGCATAGCGGCGAGCATTATTGATGGCTTATTATATGGTAGCGGCGATGCGGTGATAGGCATTAATCCGGCGACAGATAGCCCCTCAGTAGTGGTGTCTTTATTGAACATGATTGATGATTTGAGATTAAAATTTAACATTCCAACACAAAGTTGTGTACTGTGCCACGTAACAACTGCTTTAGAAATTATGCACCGCGCACCCGTTGATTTAGTATTTCAATCCATCGGCGGTTCTGAAAAAACGAATAAGAGTTTTGGCGTGAGCCTAACCCTATTAGAAGAAGCCTATCAAGCGGCGTTGTCATTGAATAGAGGCAGCGTTGGTAATAATGTTATGTATTTTGAAACAGGGCAAGGCTCTTCATTGTCAGCAAATGCCCATCATGGTGTGGATCAACAAACTTTAGAAACGAGGGCTTATGCGGTAGCCAGACAATTTAATCCATTGTTAGTGAATACAGTGGTGGGTTTTATCGGACCTGAATATTTATTTGATGGAAAACAAATTATCCGAGCGGCTTTGGAAGACCACTTTTGTGGTAAGTTAATGGGCTTACCAATGGGTGTAGATATTTGTTATACCAATCATGCTGAAGCCGATCAAGATGATATGGATAATTTATTGACATTGTTGGGCGTAGCTGGCTGCAATTATATTATGGGCATTCCCGGTTCAGACGATATTATGCTCAACTATCAATCTACTTCCTTTCACGATGCCTTGTATGTGCGCAAGGTTTTGAATAAAAGACCTGCCCCTGAATTTGAAAAATGGCTTATGGAACACAGTATTATTGATGAAAAAGGGAACCTATTGACGATACAAGCGCGGAATGCTCTATTAATTTAGTGAAAAGTGAAGAGTGAAAAATGAAAAATGCCATAGGCATATAATATCGGTAGAAAATAGAATAAATTTGTTGAAAGTCCCATCGGGACGATATATTTGATATATCATGGCTACGCCACTTTTGTAGCATTTTAACTATTTTCTACCAATATTATATGCCTAACGGCATTTTTCATTTTTCACTCTTCATTTTTCACTAAAATATGGCTAATAATCCTTACAATAATAAAGTTGACCAAGACCTTTGGCACCCACTCAAAGCCTTCACCGCTGCCCGCATTGCTTTAGGCAGAACAGGTACAGCTATTCCTTTGAAAGAAGTGTTAGAATTTAAATTGGCTTTTGCTTTCGCTAAAGATGCCGTATATTCTGCCTTAGATACTGAGGGGTTAGTTGAAAAACTTAAAGTATTGCAATTGCCCATTTATACCTTGCAAAGCAAAGCCGCTACTCGAGCCGAATATTTGCAGCGACCTGATTGGGGGCGTTTATTAGATAACACGTCGATTGATTTATTAAAAAATAATAGACAGGAAACGCCTTATGATGTTGCTATAATAATAGCCGACGGGCTTTCCGCCACGGCTATCAATAAACATGCTTTCCCAGTTGTCGAATTATTGATAAAAGCTTTAAAATCCATGAATTATACCCTCGCACCATTGGCAATTGTGAAGCAGGGCAGGGTAGCGATAGGCGATGAAACGGGCTATGGACTCAATGCTCGACTATCAGTTGTATTAATAGGTGAAAGACCGGGCTTGACTTCGCCTGATAGCATGGGCTCATATTTAACTTTCAATCCCAGACCGGGTTTGACGGATGAAAGCCGCAATTGTGTTTCCAATATTCGACCGGAAGGTTTGAGCTACGAATTGGCGGTGCATAAAATCCTGTATTTGATTCAAGAGACTTTGCGCTTGCAATTGTCTGGTGTTGAATTGAAGGATAATGCAGGTAATTTAATTAGGAATTAGGAGTTAGGAATTAGGGATACTGAGGGGGTATTCCTAATTCCTAATTCCTAATTAAATTAATTACTTACATCGTTGTATTGCCACCACCAACAACCTCTACCCACATTCCCGGCTGCCGTGCCATAATCGTATTATCATACATGGCTTCACTGACTTGCGATGGTAAATAGAAGCGACCGACATAAGCGGCATTCAATTGAATCCTGTAAGTATGCGACTTGCCCAATGGTAGTTCAAAGAAAGTATTGACACGGTCGTCTCGAATGTCTTGATATCGTGGCACACTCGTATTATTATAGCCTTGCACACGCTCCATACGCGAGTTGAGGATTTCCCAACCCGACGGAAAGACTTGTGCCAGTGCCATTTCCTTATAGTTTTTACCTAAACTGCTTGGATTGGCAACGGTTATTTCAGCAATAAAGTCCGTCCCTTGTCTGATGCTTTGCGGATTCAAAGGCTCACCTTTCAAGGTTTTATACTGAATATTCATATTGAGGTTGCTGGCAATGGGTTTCTCATTCGCTTGACCAACAGCCGGTTGACCCCTCAGTATAACTCGTACAAATAGCTGATTTTTACCCGTATTTTTAATACTGAATTTATTATTGGCAGCCATCGGCAAATCAATTTGAGCAATAGCAGACGATGAAGTGAAATTGCCTGCTTTACCATTAATATCATACGTAAAACTGAATGTATCATCCGCCTTGTTTTTCCCTGCAAACTTTGCCATTGACATCAAGCCATACGCGACTGATTGCGTACCATACCAATCGCCCGAACTCAATTGCTGACTCACATCTCTTGCCACCGTCAAGGCTTGATTGGGATTCTGCAATAAAACAAGCGTTTCCAATATCATCGCTTGGTCGCGTAATTCAGAACCATAAGTGTAGGACATTTCCCGATATTTAGGAACGGATGTCGCAATATTGGCAATGATTTGACGAGCTACTTCTGGTTTACCAGCCAAAACATACGCTGATGCCAATGACCATTTGGCTGCAACGGGCAAATTTTGTTTTTCACGTAAAGTATTCATCGCAGTAGCTTCAGGTAATTTAGCTAAAGCCAAAGTATAAAGCCGATACGCTTGAGTTAAATCTCGGCTTTCTTCTGACCAACCTTGATTGCCTTCACTCGCATTGACAGTTAGCGTTGGATTCCATCTTTTAGCCATTTGCTGTTGTGCTTTTTGCCAACGATCGAGCATATTAGGCGGCAACGCATAGCCAGCATTCTTAGCTTCTAAGAGGAAATGTCCTACATAATTGGTCGCCCAAGTATCAGGGTTCTCTTCGCCTTGCCAATAACCAAAGCCACCGCCTGAGGTTTGAAACATTTTCAAACGATCAATGGCTGCTTTGATATTAATGGCAATCGTTTTCTTTTTGGCATCATCCAAATTCATCAGTTTATCAACGTATAATTGCGGAAAGGCAGCACTCGTTGTTTGCTCCACACAACCATAAGGATATTGCATGAGATACGCTAAACGACTCGCTAAATCAATCGGCGGAATGGTCGAAACTTCCAAAGTAGCCGAATTAGTTCCTGCTGAACCCACAGCATTATAAGGCAATGTCATGCTTTGACCGGCTTGCACTACTGCTTGTTTTATATCAGTGATATAAGGATTAGGATTCCGAACATCAATTTCAATTTCGTGCGATGTTTTTTCTCCTCCGCCTTCCGCTGTTATTTTGAACTTCGCTACACCTGACCCATCTGAAACAGCCAAGTCGAAATCTACCATCTTATCACTCGGTTTATCGAATGAAACTGTTTTAGAACGATTACCGACTATTTGAACCAAACCGCTTGTCTCTTGAACTGTTATGGTTGCATTCTTTACTTTTTTATCCATGGCAAACACATTAACAGGCAATTTCAATGTCTCACGCGGACTCAATACGCGTGGCAACGTAGCCAATACCATCAACGGCTTTCTTACAGGCACCGCTTTTTCAGCACAACCATACGCGCCATTATTAGCCGCAACAACCATTGCTCTTACCGAACCGACATAATTTGGAATCGTGAAAGTATGGTGTGCAGTGCCGCCACTGAGATAAAACGGACCCATCGTCATCACCACCGCCTTGAACCGGTTAGCCGTTTGGGCATTCTTTGGTTTACCCGCTTTATCACCACCTACGTTGAGAATGCGCTCTAATTTACCACCATATGCCCCCAATACTTGATCATATACATCAAAAGTTTGAACGCCTAAAGCCTCCCGTGCATAAAAAGTATTCCACGGATTAGGCGTTTCAAAACGGGTCAAATCCAAAAGTCCTTCGTCCACAATAGCAACGGTATAAGCCATCGGTTTGCCGTTCATTTCTCGAACATCGATGGTCACTTTTTCTTCCGGCTTCATTTCATCGGGCGTTTTCACAATCGGCTCCAATTTGGTTTTAGGGTCTTCGACATTCACGGGCGTCACGCCGTACATCCTAATCGGTAAATCGTTCTTTTGATTGTTATGCTCTTGTATTAAAGTGACAAAAGCATAAACTGTTGGTGCCATATCAGCGGTAGCTTTAAAAGTATATTTAGTAATACCACTTTTAGTATTGACCCATTTTGTTTCAATGACCTTTGACCCATTTTCAATTGAAATCAAAGCTTTACCGGCGTCGGGTGTTGGTATATTTAACTCGATTGTTTCACCCACTTCATATTTTGCTTTACTGGTATTGAAACTCAACATCGATGCATTATTGCGGCTCATACCAGCATTTTCATTATCATCCCACGGATAGCCTGCGTAAACAAAGTCTCCAGCATAGTGATTACTGAGGGGGTCACCTGCATACACAAAGTAGCGTCCCCAATTATCCACTTTCACATCTAGCGTTGCAATGCCGTCTGCATTAGTCGTAACTTTTTGTGAAACAACGGCTTTCATATCTTTAGAAGACGTGAATTGAGCCGCATCATTATCGCCCGTTTCCCACCACCAACGCCATTCTACGCGATAAACATTGACATTGACCGAGCGATTGCGCAACGGTGTTCCGTTTTTATCCACTATCGCTATTTGGATGGGGCTATTTTTATTAATATCCAATCGTTTTTCACCATAAGAGTTTTTAGGAATAGACACCCCAACGTACGATTTAAAAGGTGAATAATCCATTGCCATATAATCACTTGAAAAATCGCCAGATGGTTCAAAAGCCCTTATTTTAAAACCGACTTTCATTTTACCAGAAGCTTGTTCTGCTTTTGGAATATTGCCTGATATGCGAACCGAACCATTATCATCTACGTTTCCTTCGTAAAATACTGAGGGGTCTGATTTGAAACTCTTCATTGGATTGTCGAAAACAAAATCTTTGAATTTTGGAAACTCTGTTTTCATAGCTGTCAAAGTGGCTTCTATCTTCACCTTTACATTCCGAGCAGGAGCACCATGCAGCCAATTGACTTGCATATTCGCATTCATATTTTCTTCTCCTGCGGCAATATCTTTTTTACCAAAATCTATATTAATTTTCAAACGATTAGGCTTAACTGTTTCTATTTTAATCGGTTGAGAAAACGTTGCGCCACCGGCTTTGATGTCAGCACGCCATGTGCCTGTGGGTGCATCCGAGCGTGTGGCTATTTTGAAAGGATAAATATTTTTCACATTGTCAATACTGGTCAACCTTGTTTGTAAAACGCCTTTAGGATCGTACATTTCAAGGGTAATAGGGTAGTCATCGGGCAGTTTTTGTTCTTTGTCCTCTAAAATAAAGTTTAAACTCAATGAATCACCCGGACGCCAAACGCCTCTTTCGCCGTATAAAAAGCCTTTCAAACCTTTTTGAATAGTTGCTCCTGCTACATCAAAGCGGCTAAGGTTCAAAGAGTTGTTATTACTGAGGGGTAGGTAACCACGTTCTGTTCCTGATGATGCGACCACCATCCAGGGATTGCCTTTTACTTCTTTCAAAATCGCCACGCCATCTGAATTGGTAGTAGCAGTAGCAATAACTTGGTTTTGATAATCATAAATATCCAGCTTGATACTGCCCCGAGGGAAAGTACTTTTCAAATCTGAAACAGCGACGAATATAGAGCCATCGCCGCCTTTCTTAGCAATAATACCCAAATCTGAGGCAAACACATTGCGCCGAGCAAAATGATCACTGTTATAATAAGAAGGATGACAAGGGTTTTGGCGTTGACTATAATCAAAATTGCCTGCTTTTTCACCACCGTTCCAATCGTAGCGAAAGATGGATGCGCGATTTTCCCAATTATTAGGGTCGTCATTGTATTCATCGCCATTTGTTTCTATAAACTCTCCGTCTTGCATCATCGTCATGCCATTCAAATCATCTTTAGAAGTCGTTAGACCGCAAGATGAATTGGTATAACCCCGTCTAAAACCAATCCGCACTTGATAAATAGCGGTCGGGTCTTGTTTCATCAAAGTACCCAAGTCAATACCATAACGTGTCCATCGCATAGCCGTAGCCGAAGGGTTTAAATCTTTCAGAGCCAATCTTTTTTGAATCACAATTTTACCCACGCGCTCCATTTCACCATTTCCGTCCAAATCATTGGTTTGAAGGAATTGCAATATATTATTATTGAAAATCTTGACGATTTCAACATCTACAAAATTCAAATTAATGGCTTCAAAAGGGAAATTCAAACCATCTGAATTGGGTAAAATAACGCCCCGACCCACTAAACGCACTTCCGGCTTCACATCTGCAAACGACAATGTATAAGTGGCAGGTGCTTTAAGCGTTTTGCCTTGTGCATTTTTAACAGATGCTTCAATAAACACATTTCTATCGCCTGTCACACGCTCACTCGGATAGAACAAAACGCTGTTACCATCCACCGCATAGCGCATAGTACCCGACCAATCATTGATACGAATCAAACCGTTCAAATCTTGCGTGGTACTGAGGGGGTCGCTAAAATTGACTTTTATATATTGTTCAGCCTCTTGAACGATGCGAACATTCATCACTGAAAAATCACCGATAGCAGGGATTCCTACTTCTTGTGTCTCATTTTTATCAATGCCCAAAGCTTTGCCGTTGGATACCAATGCGACTTTAGACGCCGCTTGTCCGCGCATCACTTCTTTCACTCTAAAAGTATGGTGCATCCCATCGTCAGCATGCAACCAATTGATTTTTAAGGCTTTACCGTTTTGGTTAGCTGTGAGTGTTTGCTCAATAGCATCATCATCCGCTCTGTCGGAGGTATTCATTTCGCCCACCAAATCTTGACGACTCATATCATTGGCGTTCTCAGCTTGAATACCATCTGCTATGAGTTCATAATAAAGTTCTTTAGTTCTGAAATCAAATTGGAACTCTTCGGCATCTGGTGGCACATTTTTAAAAAGCCGTTTGAGCCTCACTGACGCAAGATAAGATTGCCCCGAAGCAAAGCCCTTTTCAGGCGTAAAGCGAATCGTTTGAGCATCTTCCCAAATAGCAGTGCCTAATACTGAGGGGGTAATATTGAACACCCCGATTTCAACGGATTTGCCCACATCTTCCGCCTTCACGAGCGAGGACGTGAAACGAATACGCAGGGGTTGTTCCCTCGAAATCGTACCCGACGTGTAGGCATACACGTAAGCAGCCATGTTTTGGGTCATCTTTTTCGCAACAACGTTGCGCTTACATGAAATTACGGAAAGAGCCATCAATCCTAAAAGGACAAGGCAACTGGATAAAGCATTTGGTTTCATCATAACACGTTGATAGTGAGTGGATTGTGTGAAAAAACGTTATGAAAGATTAACGTGCCTTCTTAGTGCGGAATTGTTTGGGAAAGATAACATGTTTTTAATGAGATGTGGTATTTTTAGGGGAAAATATTTTTGTTTACTACATCATCTTATAAATTTTGACAGCCATATCTTTAAGTTTTTCAGTTCGATTTAATATCTTTATTCTATCCCAAGATGTTTCGTTGGCTATTTCATGATTCATACTCATAGAGGATACTTTAAGAGTAGGGCGTTTGGCAGCAAAATTTTCATTTCCGTTTGTAAGATTATCGCCTGCTCCTAATATAGTTAAGTTGCCTATTGTATTTTTTAATTCATCTGTAAGCACATCATAGTCTGTACCGGAAGCATTGAAAGGATAAATGTGTTCAATTGTTGTATCAGCAAAATGATAGAGACGTGATTTGTCTTTACAAATCGGTTCACCACTTGCACCATCTTCATGATACCACCGCCAATAGTCTTCAATACTTATCAAAAAATATTTTAAAGGCTTATTACTACCACCGTTTTTCTTATAAACCAATGAATCTAAAGAAGCCCTAAACAGCCGATCATCCGCTCTTGTATTAAGTAGGTTTTGAAGTTTACTTTTTAGATTGTTTATATTGTATCCGCCAGTATTTTTTCTAATTTCAACGGCTTCACTTTCATAAATATCAGTAATAAATGAGTGATGTTGACCACAAATAATAGTATATCGAAACATCATGCGCTCTACTAAACTGACTATTTCAAAAAATTTCTTATGGTCAAGTTTGGCTGCTGCTAACAATAAGGGCATACTGTTGGCATTTTGAAGTTCTCGCATCAATAATGACAATCTGTTTCTATCCCAAGCTGTGATAGGCTGTGCAATAGGAAAAACCCATTCTCCGGATTCAAGTTTTCGAGCATTTTCAATTTCAGATTTTATCGTTTGTGTTGTTAAAAATACAATATCGGCATTTGAAGATGATAAACTATTAAGTTTACTTTCGGGATAAAATGCAGAAAGTAAATCATCAAAAAGTGTATTAGTTCCCGGTCTAAAACCTTTATTGGAAGCATAAATCCAACGTAAATAATTCTCCGTTTGATTGGTTTTATCTTTTAAAATATTATCCCAAAATTGTTCAACTGATGTTTGTTGAGTAGGGAAACTTTCCAACATTTCTAAGGTTTTAGCTCGAAGTAAATCCCCTTCTGTAAGGCTTTTACCTCTATCATTTAAGACTTGAAATAGAGAATACGCCTCAGATTGGTTATAGGTTATAATTCTTAGTAAAGAGAAATCACCATCTATATTTTGAACCAAAATTTCAAGATTGTCAAGATATAAATTAATACCAACATCTTCTGCTAAACTTTTTATACGCTTTTTAATGTTTTCATAAGCATTTTTGAGTCTTTTATGAGAATCCCTCTGATTTGGATCTGGATTATTTCCTTTTATAAGTTCTATAAAAAAGTCGTTGTCAGCTTTTGATAAAGTGAGTACCGGTTGATTTGAAAACCGCCGATTGATTTCTTGTTCAAATTCGATAAACCGATTGAAAAGAACTTTACTTCGGCTTTCAGCAATTTTTATGTTATTAGTATCTCCAATTTTATTACAAATAGATATTATGTTTTTATAATGTTCACAAATAGCAGAAGCCAATAACACAAAAGTTGTTGCTCGTTGTTGCCCATCAACAAGTTCGTGACGGAATTTACCAACAACACCCGCTAATCTGTGCTGAACAGTTACTATACTTCCTAAAAAATGATTTTTAGGGTTTCCACTTTTACGAGCATTAAATACTGATTCTAAATCTTTTAGAAAATCATCTATTTCTTCTTTTTCCCAAGCATAGCCACGTTGGTATATGGGTATTGTATAAACTGGTTTATCAGAAAAAAAACTTCCGACTGCACTGTATTCTGGATCTATATTCATAAATAACAATTTTGATACAAAAATACTTAAACTCTTCGATTTTTTTACGCCCAATTCAAATCACCCTCTAAAATATTCCTATCACTTTTAGGGCTGAGTCCGCAGGAACGAATGTTGAAACGGTCATCGTTTTTGAAAATAAATTCCGCAGTCCGGCTGCGTTTTTTATTGCGTCCGCACACGATGAGTATGTTGGGTCTTTCTGACATGGTGGTGGCGTTTTGTTGAAGTGAAGGTAATACCCCCTCAGTATTTCAGGTTTTTTCTTTCCTCAATTTATTTTAACTTTGTTTGAAATTTAAAGAATGAATTATTTGGAACGTATTAGGAACGAAGCAATAATAAAAGCGTGTTTTCGGCTTAATTGTTTTTCTGTTAGATTGGGTATCTTTTGATGATAATATCGGGAATCTTTGAAGAAAAAGATAGCCGATATAACGGGAAAAGAATAAGCCCAAAATGCGCTTTTATTATTGCTTCGTTCCTAAATAATAGGAGGTGAAAGTTATTGTTTATAATAATCCAAAGGCGGTTTGCGGCTGCCTACTAATGATTCGTATTTAAAATCTTTACCTCGAGCAGTATTCAATTCTTGTTTGGCTTTTTCAATCACTTCTTGCTTTGTCATTAAATCTATTGCCGATAAAGTGAGGGTTTTAGCGGCTACCAACATGCCTTTTTTACCAATGGTCATGCCGCCCGCAGCTACTGCTTGCCAACTATGCGCGGGAGTGCCTGGCACCCATGTAGCCGCTGAAATGCCACTAGTAGGTACAACCCAACTGACATCCGCTACATCGGTTGAGCCACTGCCCGTCTGTTTTTTCATCATCTCTGCAACTTCAGCCGGTTGCAAAACCTTTTCAGCATTTTCTATTTTAGGTATATCCGTATTGAGAAAAGTGGATTGAATTTTTTGAGCGAATGCTTTTTCTTCTTCATTGTATTTCACACCCCCGACAAGATTTAAGTTGTTTTGTAAGACTTCATTGATGGCATTATTATTTAACAAGCTATAAACACCGCCTGTAAGTTCCCATTCTACACGTGTGCCCGTTCCCAAAGCGGCACCTGTTGCGGCATCTTGCACCCGTTTCCAAAGGTCTTTTACAATATTAATATCTTTATGGCGAATAAAATAATTGGATTCAGCGAACGCAGGAACAACGTTGGGGGCTTCGCCACCTTTCGTAATGACATAGTGGATGCGAGAATCGGAAGGGATATGTTCGCGCATCATATTCACCATCATATTCATAGCTTCGATACCATCTAAAGCTGACCGCCCTTTTTCAGGCGAAGCAGCAGCATGAGAGGCAACGCCATAAAATCGAAACTTCGCTGTGACGTTTGCCAAAGAAGATGAAGCCGTAACAGCATTGCGATCGCCCGGATGCCAATGCAAAACAGCATCCACATCATTAAAAAGTCCTGCTCGCACCATGTAAATTTTACCGCTGCCCGCCTCCTCAGCCGGTGTACCATATAATTTGATGGTACCACTTTTACCAGAGCGTTTCAACCAATCTTTCACCTCAATTGCCGCAGCCATCGAAGCTACGCCAAAAAGGTGATGCCCGCAAGCATGACCTGCGGCTTGCCCTTGAATAGATTTTTTTTCAGGCACGGCTTCTTGAGCAATACCGGGTAATGCATCAAATTCAGCAAGAATGCCAATCACCGGTTTGCCACTGCCATAAGTTGCCACAAAAGCAGTCGGCATATCTGCAACCCCTGCTTCTATTTGGAAACCCGCTTCTTTGAGCTGTGTTTGTAGCAAAATACTACTTTTACTTTCTAAAAAAGCCAATTCTGCATAACCCCAAATAGTTTGAGCCAACGCCGAATATTTGTCGTATTTTTTATCAAGGTCGCTCATTATTTGCTTTTTTTCAGCATCATTATTCTTTTGAGCAACTACTTGCACCGATATGAGTGCAATACCTAAAATTAAAGTTGAGATTTTCATAGGTTCATTATATTTAATGGATTGTGAAAAAATTTATTTTGACTTTTTTTTTATTATCCTATTTTAAAACACCATTTATATGTTTTTATTGAACATAACCACCCCATAAAAAGCCATCGAAAATATTATTGGGATGCCTGCCAATTACAAAACAGTTTTCGATATCAATGTTTTTAGCTAAATTTTTTAGGTTTCTCAAATCATGGTCAACAGCCCCTTCTTTTACTTCAAAAGCCACATTTTTATTAATGATAAAATCTATTTCTTTACCTGATTTTAATTGAAAGTAAGAGATTTCACCAAAAGAATGTAATTGATTGAAAACAGCATTTTCAAATTTAGAGCCGCTACTCAATTCTGCTGAAACGGATGCTATACCATTGTCTAAAAAATATAGTTTCTTAGCTTTTACAATCTCACGATCCGGACTATTAGAAGTCACCGGTATTGTTCGGATTAAATAGGATTGCTCAAAAAGATTGAGATAATTCTCAACATTCAACCTTGAAAGATTAGCAGCATTAGCCAATTTTGAAATATCTAATTTTGACCCAATGCGTACTGCCAACAATTTAATGAGCTTGTAGGTGTCACTCGATTTTTTGAAATCTGTTACCGACGCTATGTCGAAATTGATAAAAGAACTTAAAATATCTTGAATTAAATCTGTTTTATCATTGACAGTATCAGTCAAAACGACTTCAGGAAACCCGCCATAATTGATATATTCATCATAATATTTTTTCAACTGCTCGTATGTAGAACCCATGAAAGGCATCTCTGTAAATGATGTTAAAGGCAACATTTCAATCCCTTTAAATCTTAATAACTCATTGAAAGTCAATGGGTAAATTTCAAAAACTTTCTTACGCCCTGCCAAGGATTCGCTAAATCTATTTTTGAGATAGTACGAACTCGAACCTGTCAATAAAAATTTAATATCATACGTATCATATAAATATTTGATGACGCTCGGCAAGTTGGGAGATAATTGAATTTCGTCAATGGCTATCAATACTTTTTCGGAAAAAACAATGCCCCTTTGTGTCAAAGCAAAGACGATATTCTCATAGTTTTTTTCTGAAAACAATTCTCGATTATCAATCCTTTCAAGGTCAAAATATATTTTTTGACGAATCGTTGATTCTGACATGAGTTGCTTCACAAGGGTTGTTTTACCTATTCGCCTCATACCCGTCAAAACGGTTACTTGCTTAACTTCTAAATGATTCTTTAACTCAGAATAGATATTCCTTGAATAGAACATGAATTTTAGTTTTACTATTTTATAATTCAAAATCAAAAATAGTAAAACTAAAATTAATTTTAATTTATTTTTATCATTATTTCTTCAAAAATCACCACAAGACCCATCAATCCCGAAGGCAAAAGCGGCTCTTGACACTGAGGGGGCGTTTGGAAATTTTGTAAAAGTGGGTTTTGAGCATTTAATGCGCCCGCTATTAAAAACAGTAAAAAGGTGAGGTATTTTGTTTGATTTTTCATTGTTAAAAATTATAAATGTTTTATTATCACTAAAAATAAACATCATTCTTATTAAAATATAGCTTAATTTTGTTTTAAAATATTTTTTTATCTAAAACAATTAGAACATGGCAGTTGTAACACTCGAACTTCTGAACGAAAATGCTTTTAACTTACTGAAACAGTTAGAAGCTATGCAAATTATCCGTTTAATTCAATCAGATATTAAGAAGCAGAAAAAAACGACCTCTAAAAGTCGTTTTGCCGGAACAATCTCAAAAAAAACAGCAACAATGCTTCTTAATCATGTTGAACAATCACGTAACGAATGGGAAAATCGTTAATGGACTCCAACACTGTCATCTACTTTCTTTCGGGCAGTTTACCAAATTCAGCTAATATAACCATTGAGAATAAAATCCAGTCAAATCACATTGCTATCTCTGATGTTAGCAAAATGGAAATTCTTGGTTTTAATTTTTCTGACCCAGAGGAAGAGCAAGCTTTCATCAATTTTGTAAATGCTATTGATGTTATTCCTATTTCGGAAGATATTGTCAATCAGACAATTGTTTTTCGTAAAATTAAAAAAATCAAATTACCTGATGCAATTATTGCTGCTACTGTACATGTCGAACAATTAGAAATTATTACTCGAAATATATCTGATTTTAAAGGTTTTGGACTAACATGTATTGACCCTTTTACAGATTTATAAACCTTTCCCCTTACTTATCAGCTAATTATCCTCTCAGTATTAAATATTCAGTAACTTTTAATGTTCCCCGAACATTTAATACTGAGGGGGTTCACCTCACTGTTTCAACCCAATTTTCTCACCGTCATAAATCACTTTGATACCCGTTACCACGCCATTTGTTCTTAAAAAAGTAACAGGCACACTGTGCTCTTTGATCTCATATTCATCGCCTTTAATCAATGATAATTTCTGTTCAGGGTAGTCACTGGGTTGAAAATACAAATCGTTGTCTTTTAAATACACCTTTATTTCCATGTTGTCGAGCCTGTATATGCCTTTATAGGCTTCATATTTTTCAGCAGTTGGTTGAGCATCCGCTGCCATATTGGTTTCTGTTTTAATAGAAGCGGTAGCAACTTGAGGGAGTTTGGTTCTCACATTGATTGGCAAACCCAATTGCTCATTATAATATTTCACTTCTTGAACTACAGAAGGCAAATTGCTTGGTTTTTCATCCGCATCGCGCTCGATATAGATGTAGCCAGCAAATTTTTGACGCTTAAGTTCTTTAAAAATTTCTGGAAAATTGACAAGTCCAGTGCCGACAACGACGTCAATTGCCTTGATATTATTTTTTTCACCAATATCTTTCAAGTGCAAAGCCAATATGCGCCCTTCCAATTTTTTGATACTCTCCACTGGGTCAACGCCGCTTTTAGGCATATGACCAACATCTGCACAAGCCCCTAAATTGGGATATTTTCTCAAAGCTACCAACAGCGTATCGGGATGCCAAGAGGCAGGACTCATTTCTTTCCAATGGTTGTGAATGGCTACTTTGATGCCGTAAATACCCGCAAGGCTGTCAACACTTTTATACAATTCACGAGACGGTTCGGCAGTAATGAAAGTCAAATTGAACTGCTTTGCCATCTCAAATTCTTTTTTCCATGACTCAACGGTTTTGCCGCCGAAGGCATAAATAGAACCCACTTTAATGTTTTTATCTTTGAGAAATTGCTTCAATTTTTCAATACCCGCAGGAGATAGCTTTGAAATAACGGTATCATTCAACTCTTTGATAGATTTTTGAAACGGAAAAATTTCTACATAATCCAAACCCGCGCTATCTGTTTTAGCAATGGCTTCTTCAAAAGTGAAGTTGTGAAATGTCCACATGGCAACACCAAGTTTCCAGTCCTTTGCCACATCTTGTTCATTCCCGATTTTATGAGAGTTTACATTTTGAGCAAAGCTGTTTAACGTACTTAGAATTGTAAAAACAATGAATAGTTTTTTCATAATTAATTGATTTAGAATGTGTTATAAAATCGAATCATGGGTTCGGGCTGATACATGTCCAGCCGCCATCCACAATTAAAGTCTGCCCTGTAATGTGTTTGGCTTTGTCTGACACTAAAAATAAAGCTGTGTGCGCTATATCAGATACATAAGCCGGACGCCCCATCGGCGTTAATTCAGACCAAACGGTTGTATAATTGGGGTCATACAAGGTTCTTTCAGTCAATGTTGCGCCTGGTGCGAGGGTATTGACATTGATTTTATAAGGCGATAATTCAATCACTAAGTTTTTAGCAAGCATTTCCAAAGCGGCTTTGCTCATGCCATAAGCAGCCAAATTTTTATGCGCTTGATGACCCGTGACTGACGAAGTGAATAAAAGCGTACCGCCCCATGTCTGCTTTTTCATGACATTAGCAGCGGCTTGTGCTAAAAAGAAAGTACCGCCTAAATTGACTTGCATCACTCGAAAAAAATCGTCAGATGAGTAAGTAAAAAAATCGCCAAACAAAGTAATACCTGCATTGGCAATGACTATATCCAATCGTCCAAATTGAGAGACTGCCGTATCCACCATTGTTTGGATAAAATCAATATCACTGCTATCACCTGCCAAAGCAATACAAGCCCCATTGGTCTCTTTCCGAATTTTTTCAACAGCTTGAAGGGTCAGGTCAGGGTCAATATCATTTAATAAAACAACAGTTCCTTCCTGTGCCAAATATTGACACATCTCAAAGCCGATGCCTTGCCCTGCGCCTGTTACTATGGCTACCTTTTTATTGCTTATCATTTTTTTTACTTGTATGTATCACACATCTGTTACCACATCAAAACCTTTAAAACTACCAACAACCGCAAGTCCTGTGACTTTTTTGGCAATCCCTTTTTGCTTAATTTTACCCGCTATTTGATTAAGTGTAGAGCCACTTCCAACGGCATCATCTATCAATAAAATGTGTTTATATTTCACCGTTTCGGTGACAGCAAATGTATTTTCTGCATTATTAATCCGTTCTTCAATCTTATTGAGCGATTTTTGAGGAATGGGGATAATGCCGGAAATTTTTTGAATATTTATTTTTGGTAAATTTATTTTTAAATGCGTTTCTAAATATTTCATCAATTGCAATTCACGCCTAATTGTCGGCGGCACAAAACCAACTGCATCAAATTTATAGGTTTTTAGTAAAACATCTAACTTGGGTTTCAATTCGTTCAACAGTATTTTCATCAGAAATTTATTTTGACCTTGTTTGGCATAATGCAACAATGTACCAAGTCTTGTTTTTCCAAATCGTTCTATAGCGTAAAAATCTAAGTAAAAAATATCGTCTAAATGAATACGGTCGTAACCTTTAGTATTTATAAGTTTTTCTTTTCCATCAATAATGCCTAAAGTATCATAGTAAGATTCATATTTTGCACGTGTTTTGATAAATTCATCAATAGTTTTTTCGACAGGCAATTTTCTTTGTTTACACCAATACGCAAAGCCTTCCAAGCCTTCCAGCATTTTCCCAATCTCAGTAATGACTAAAAAGTGTTTTGCTAAAAAGGCTTGTTTATCGGAGTCAATTATCAAGATTTCGCTTAAAATCGGTACATTTATAGGGGCAAGGCGATAAATCGTCTTAGGCGTTCTGCCAAATTTTAAGACGGCTTCAGCATCTAATAATTGATTAAGAGCAAGATGAATGCCTTGCGTTGAAGCGTCTAAAAGGTCGGCTATTTCTTTAACCGACAAGTCACCTTTTTCTTTAAGCAGTTTAACAATATTGTCTTTTATCTTCATTTTCTTTACTTTTGACTATTGATAGTCAAAAGTAAAGAAAATATTTAAAAAACCCATCAATAAGCGACTCAATAACAGCACAACAAAACCCGTTGCCAAACCCGATGTGACGGATGCCAATGAAAAGAGTACAACAGAGATAATAAATACTGCCGTTTTCGTAGGTAAAAAGTCCTTTTTTCATCTTATTGTTTAATTTACTATAAATACTTTACCCTAATGACTGAAAAAGAATAGCCTTTCAATGCCAACGGAATCATCTTATTTTTTGAATCAACTTCTTTTTCAGAGGGGGCTATTACTGAGGGAGTATCCAAAGTGTTGGTCGCTTCTAAATCGTCATGCTGTAAAATGGTAACTTTTGCTTTAAGGTCTATTTTTTTTAACCCTTCAATATTAATTTCTGTTGATTGTGCATTTTTAAATTGAAAGGCGCAGGATGACCCATATTTGCTCGAATTTTACCCCATTTACTGAGGGGGTCACCATTAGCAAATTCTATCAAATCCAAAGCATCTTGCACATAAGTATCGAGGTCGGATAGGGGAACAAGCTCGGCAGAATTGAATTGACAAGCCATGCCACAATTCAAAATCGGCAAAGGTTCAGCTCCAATATCTTCAGCCATTTGAAAATACTCAAAAAAGCCCAGACCGAAGGTTTGAAAATAATCGGGCGTAGGTCGATGGGCAAATTCATAATTCCACCGGTTGACAATCAATTTTCTGTCCTCGACTGCGCCAACCGTTTTTTTCCATTGATACCGCACTGAAAGGTCATGCCCTTCGACAATGCAACCGCCGGGAAAACGGATAAAATTGGGTTTCATATCCGCTAAAATCTGAATCATGTCTGCCCTCAAACCGCCTTTGCGCCCTTTCCACGTATCACTTGGAAACAACGAAACCATATCCACATCTAAAACATCATTGCCTTTCCCGAGGGATTGCTTCAAAACAAACCAAATATTGAGTTTGGCTTTGGGTTCGGTGGCAGTTGCCGTGAAACTCATTCTGCACCGAGATTAATGTCTTCAAAAAAAATACCCCACATATTAGGGGAGATTTCCGCCGTTGCCTTGTCAGCTTGAACGGTGAAAACGGCTTTGTTTTGCGCCCATAGGCAAGAGCATTGTAGGCAAATAATAAGGGTAATTATTCTCTTTTTCATAATTGAGTTTTTTATAATGTGAGTGGGATTTTGACCCCCTCAGTATTTTAAGCATTTTAAACAAAAAAGCCTGTATCAACTTGAAAATGATACAGGCTTTTTCAATTCAAAATATCTAAACTTATGTAAAAAATTTATTCATCCGCACTCGGTCCGTAACTGCCCGGAATCGGCACATCCAATAGCCGAAGGAAGACGCCCATTTGCGCTCGGTGGTGAACAATTTGACAATAAGTATGGCGAATCGTCTCGTATTTGGTCAAATCCATTAAAATATGGTCTCCACTGCGCAAAGTCCAATTGCCGTCGAGTTGCTCATCATTGACTGTTTTTAGATGACTTCTCGCATCTTCCAAAGAGCTTTCAAATAAATCCATCAATTCTGCCGTATTATTGATCATGACAGGATTGTATGGTTGAGCAGCAAAATCAAGCCCATCTGTGGTCAAAGCGAGTGTTACCCAAGTCGGTATTTCGGCAATATGCGTCGCCAGCGACCGAATGGTCATGCTTTTAGGATGTGGTCGCCAATCATACTTGTCATCGGGTATGATGGACAACATTTTACGGGTGGTCAGAGCTTCTTGCTCAAGCTCTTTCAAGAGCAGTGGAATCATCATCATGGTTCTATTTTTTTAATTGTTTAAATGGCACCGTCCTCGCATCTTTTATCACGCCTTTCCAATTCATGCCAAAACCGAAGTCATAAACAGACCCCTCAGTATCCGTATGGCATTTCATGTCTTGAGGTGCATCTTCTGCTTGTTTTTCAACGGTAGTCATATCCGCAGGCATTTGCATAGGCAATAGACCTGAAGGCTCTGCTTTACCCGTCAAAATTTCCAAAACGGCTTGGTCTTGCACTCTAAAATTGATGAGAATGGCATTGGCTTGTTTCTCAAATTCATTGAAAATCATAGGATTATCAACTGAAATTGACACTATAACAGGCTTACCTTTCATTTTTTGATGCGTCTCTGTTACCATGTTGAGGTCGGTGATATTGGTCGCTTTGACGGTTTTGCCTTTGTAGCTACGGTTTGTAAATTTCTCCATTGGATCGCCGCCTGCAATACTTGTTTCACGAGCCGCAGTGGCTGTATATTCACCATATTGAAGACTGATTGGCACATAACCATTGCCGCCTTTGCGAATATCAGTCGAATCGTAGCCATTGCCCGTATTCGGATTATTGATGCAAACCAAAGCGAAATCGGCTTCATCAGGATTATCTGTTACTGTAAAATACTTTTTCACGATATTCAAATTAATCGGATAATCCAATTTTTCAGGTATTGTTTCACCCATAAAATTGCGACTGGCGGGGGTCAATTTCTTAGGAATATACACCGTTTTACCCGTTTTCATAGGCAAAACGCGCTTTTGATTTTTAAGTAAAACTATGGATTTTAATTGTGCATCATAACCTACCTTCATAAATTCAGGCTTGCCGACGATTGCTTTTGTCGTTTCGATATCCAAATATGGATTTTCAAAAAGACCGACTCGGAAAATATTTTTCAACAAACGCACAGCCGATAATTCCATGCGATCGCGCATCCATTTTTCACCATGTTCTTTGACACCCATTGCGTAGGCTTCGATGATAGGCGCGGCAACATTATTGCCACCAAATTGGTCAACACCCGCCATCAACACTTTGTAATGCCGTTCGGCAATCGTCAAATTTTCAACGCCATGCGGTTTGCCACCTATGAAATTGTCCATTTGTGTTTTGTTGCCCGTGATGCTCCAATCGGTACACGCCACGCCGTCGAACTTGTATTTATCTCGTAAAAGGTCGGTTATAATGTATTTATTGTAAGAATTTCCGACATTTTCCTTGTTTTTAGTATCTTGATTCCATGAAATCGTGTAGTAAGGCATGACCGCCGAAGCCATTTTCGTCTTACCTTTCAGTTTGAATGCCCCCTCAGTAAAAGGGATAAAATGCGTCGAAAATTTGCCAGCAGGATAGACCGCAAACTTGCCCAATCCAAAATGAGCATCCCGCCCTGCTTCACCCGAACCGCCACCGGGCCAATGTTTCACCATCGCATTGACGCTGCCAAAACCCCAACCGTCTTTAATTTCTTGAGCACCTGTTGACGTTTGAAAACCATCGCAATAAGCCTGTGCCATAGCTGCTGACAATTGAGGATTTTCACCAAAAGTGCCGCTGAAACGATTCCAACGCGGTTCGGTAGCAATATCAACCTGTGGTGAAAGAGCCGTTGCAATGCCCAAAGCCCGATATTCAACTGCGGCAATATGCCCAAATTTTTCAGTCAACGAAGCATCAAAAGTGGCTGCCATCCCCAAAGATGAGGGCCACATCGAAATCTTTCCGCCCGCTCCTGCATTGTATTCCATCGTCGAAACCGTACCATGACGAGGGTCAGAACTGTTATTCGCAGGGATACCCAAACCGACACTTTCGCAAAACACCTGCACATTATTGTTCCACAAAGCCGATACTTCAGGCGATTCAACAGTGGTAATCAGCACATGGCGTAAATTGTCTTTTGACAAAAATTCCTTTTGTTGGTCGCTCAAATCTGAGGCTTTTGCACCACTTGCTGGAAAAGGTTTGCCGCTATAAGTGCCGCCCGGACGTGCAGGAAGCGACTGATGACGGCTATAAAGCATCAAACCAGCAATTTGCTCAATGGATAATTGAGTCGCTAAATCTTTTGCCCGCACATCTACAGGCAAACGCCAATCTTCATACTTATCTAATTTGCTGTTTTTGTTCAAATCTTTGAATGCAAAACCGTCAATTGTCAGGATTTTGACGCCCGAATTTTGGGCAAAACCCAACGTTTGCCCTCCTTGATTGGCAACGAAAGAAAGCTCGCCTTTCTTCGTTTCGGTATATTTTTGACTGAAAATAGGTGAAAATGATAGGCATGAAAGCACCACCAACATGAGTTTGATAATTTTGGACATACTTTTTAATTTAAAAAATTGAAATGAGTTTAGTTTAAAAATTCTATTATAAAAAATTAGACCCCCTCAGTTGCCACGCTCTGCTCGCAAAGACAGGCGCATACAAAAAGGCTCAAAATGACATGAATAAAAAATAAGGTTTTAAATAAGGTAGAGCGGAATAGAGAAGTGCTGTGCGAGTCGTAATTATTGAAAAATCATAACTACTTAGCCCCCTAACCCCCAAAGGGGGAACGCCTACGAAGTATGTTAAATTTGTTCTAAAATGAACGTTTTTAACATTTTTCGGGTGCGACTCCCCCTTTGGGGGCAGGGGGGCTAAGTAGTTACGACAAATCAATAATTTATTGGGGCAAAGTAAATCAATTTTAAATAATATTCTTCAAGAGATTTGTAAAATTAAGCATTGACATTGATAATATGCGTCAAAACATAGCCTGCCGAAGGGCTGCCTGTTACCGTGGCATATTCGTTGGTAAAACCATCTCTGAATATACCATCACTCGAATTTTTAGTATCCGCTTGCCCATGACTGGCATAAACACCTTGAGCATAAACAACCTTGCTCACATCTTCTGGAAATGCAATTTGAGTGACTAATAAAGACGTGCCGCTGCAATCGCAATTATTTTTGACACGGTGAATGAGGATTTTAAAGCGTTTATTTAACAATCAGCTTTCTCATGATTATAGCGTCATCGGTTTTTATTTTCAAAAAATAACTACCTGTTTCTAAATTAGAAACATCAATGTCAACAGTAGAGCTTACGCCAGCTTTTTGTTTTTTAATTTGAGCAATTGATTGGACTATTTTATCTTCCATGCTGACGACTGAAATATCAATATCCGACGGCGTATTTAAGCCATATTGAAAGTTGAGAGCCTTATCATTTGCGCTGGGTTCGATTGAAAAAATAAAGAATTGTTCGAGCGCTTTTGAAGGTGAAGCCACCTTTGAGGGAGGCGCAGGCACGTCTTGTTCCGCCTTTGCAGGAGCGTGTTTAGGCGTTTTAACGGTGGTTATTCTATTTGAATTGGAGCGGGATGACAATCCCCTCGCCCAATTTTCTTTATCCGTTTTTGTGAAAATGGTGGGAACAAAAAAGTAATCACATTGAACGGAATCGGCTCTAACATCCAATACAAAATAGCCATTTTTACTCATATTCATAAACTTTAAATGCGGGTTATAATTGGGACTGCCTTTGAGGCGCGTTCGGGGGGCATTGCTTCTGGCTTCCCAACCGGCAATCATAGACGGCGATATAATATTGGGAAAACTTCTGGATGCAATGGCAGGAGCACTAAATTCTACGCCTTGTGAGCCTGCCCCAGTGTCGGGATTATAGCCGTAACTTGTGACGGTATCGTATGGATTAGATCGAGGCACATAGGAGCGTTTTGGCTGATTATAGAAATTGACAACAGGCATTTTATTTAAATCAAAAGCCCATGAAGTATGAGAATCGCCTGAAATGACAACTACATTATTCACTTTATTCTTTTGAATGGCATCCAATATGCTGTTGCGTTGAAGCAAATAGCCTTGCCAACTGTCTAAAAACAAATTTTGAAAAATCCGTGTATTGATGCGAGAGTTAGGCAAAAACGTAGCAAAACCTAAATTAATATTGCTGAAAATCACTTGACTACCCACCACTTTCCAACGGGCAGTGGATTTTTTCAAATTATTGACAAGCCAATTTTGTTGCGTTTTACTGATGATTTGACGCGGCTTGGAGGTATCGTCAGGGCTATCAAAATTGAGTGGTTGTTTCTGTCGTCCTTCCAATCTTGTATCCAACATAAACAAATCCAATAGTTTTCCATAAGAAAATGCTCTGTAAAAAACGCGATTTTCAGCCGTTCCACGGATAGGCATCCATTCAAAATAGACTTCTTTAGCAGCCTGTTTGCGCTTATCCCATTCATTTTTAGTAGAAAAGAAATTTTTAGCACCCGTTTCGTAAGCATTATTGGCAATTTCATGGTCATCCCAAATGACAATGAAGGGGTGCTGCTGATGCAGCCGTTGCAAGTTTTTATCCAAATGATACAATGACTGGCGGAGGCGATAGTCATTTTTTGTAGTGGTTTCGTGAATAGGAATATAGCTGCGCGAGAGGTCTTTCAGCCCTGAATTTCTATGGCTTCCTTTAGAATAATCGTAATAATAATCGCCTAAATGAATGACCGCATTCAAATCATTGCGCTCTGCTACGCGGGAGTAGGCATTGAAATACCCTGCTTCATAATTGGCGCAGGACATCACCGCCAATTTCAAAACATCAGTCAAATTATCGCTCGATACTGAGGGGGTGGTTTTGGTTCTGCCAATAGGCGACCGTTTGCCCAACGCCATAAAAGCATAATAATAAGTCGTATTGCTTTGTAAATCAGTTACGTCTATTTTAACTGTATAATCTCTATTCCAATCGGTTGAAAAAGTATCTATTTTTACGATATTGGTCAAGGCTGTATCTCTCGCAATAACGTAGGTGCCTTTGACAGTTTGAAAATTATCGGGTGTCACGCGCGTCCAAATAATAACGCGGTCTTCAAGCGGATCGCCCGAAGCCACACCATGATAAAAAGGTTTATCGGCGAAATCGAAAGGAAGCATCTGCCCCATTAAAATCTCTGTGGTCAAGATAAAAAGGATTAAAACACAATTTTTTTTCATGTTTTTCAATCATTTAGTAAAGCACAAAAAATAACTTGTTAAAATTTAAGTTCAGTGTTTTGGTTAACGTTTGCCCCCTAACCCCCGAAGGGGGAAGTTCGTTTAAATCTTGATCCGCGCCTATCA
>JAYUUR010000422.1:0-3270 GCA_043754475.1 Saprospiraceae bacterium
AGGTATCTCAAATCGGGTGAAATAAATGTGGTGGTGGCGACAGATTTAGCTTCTCGCGGCATTGATATTCCCGCTTTGCCCATCGTCATTAATTATGAATTACCGCGCTCACCTAAAGATTTTATTCATCGCATCGGTCGCACAGGTCGCGCAGGTGTAGACGGCGAAGCCATTTCATTAATCAGTAAAGAAGAAGACCATCATTTCAGAGTGATTCAAAAAAAGATGGGTAAGCGGGTAGAAATGATTGATACTGAGGGGTACAATTTGAGAGGATATTGAATTAGGAATTATGCCCAAGGCATCCCTTCGGGAGGAGTTAGCCATGTATTCTCATTTTTTAAGGCATTTTTTTATTACGTGATTACCAATTAAAAAACCTTGCTTTTGACCATTCGTAATAGCATCCATAAAATGAATACCGCCATAAAATCTTGAAATACCGGCTTCTTCGGCAGCTTGTTTAAATGAAGCAAAAGAACGAGATTCTAAACCGAAACGGTCTTCAACAGTATCTACATAATTGAAATTTTCTCCGAAGAAATGTGATAAAATAACGGCAGCCGTAGCAGAAATAGTAGAATGACCGCTTAAATATTCAGGAAAAGGCGGTGTTTGTAGGAAAGGTTTCCAATTGGGGTCAATATATTTGCGAATAGCCGTTTCAGGGCGAATGCGGTTGCTGCGAAATTTTTCATCCCAACAGCACAGAAAACCATCCATCAAACCCATTGCTAAAACGGTATGGATTTGTAAGGTTTTTCCAAAATTGGTCTTTTCTTTTTCACAAGCAATCCCTGCAATACCCATCCAATGTGCTCCGGGCGATATTTTTTTCATGCCCACCAATAAATGCCCATTGTCCTGCAAAGCAAAAGGATTACAATCCCAAAAAGCGGCGATGTCTTGGTGTGCTTGTGGTAGTTTTTCTTTATAAACAGCCTCCATTAATTTGTAAAAATCAGAGTTCTTTTCTTTGGAAAAAGCAATCGGTGGTGCGGGTTTAAACTGCGTTGCAGAATCTAAAGTAAAAGGTCGAACAGTATTAAAATAGGGTTCAACCGGAGCCATGTAACCCGGCGGTGTTGGATACCATGACCCCTCAGTATTGGAGGGTGTATAACGAGCAAAATTACTGATGCGGTTGTACTTATCCGCTTTAGCATATCTCAAAATCTGCTGACTAATATCTTGAGCATATTTCAAGGAATTGTCTATTGTTTCCTTAGAAAAACCGATATTTTGACATGAATCCAAGTATTTTATTTCAAAATCATCCAATAATTTGCCCGAAGGTTGCATCTTTTTAGCCGTTTCAAGCATCGCTAAAATGGTTGCGAGTGGATAGGAATAATCAGTAACATTGGGCTTTTCAATCGTTGGATAATCGTTTAAAATGCCTTTCATCGAATGGAAAGCGGTATCATTTTGAGCCACCACTTCATACCCTGCCAAGCAGGTATAAGAAAAAAAACGCGCTGCCAAAGGTGGGTTTGTGATGTCATGAATCATGATATCCGTCATGCGTTGGATGACGTTTTGAATTTCATGGCTTTGTAAAACGGGAGGTTGGGTAGCTGTGGATTTACAACTTAAAAAGCTAAATAGAAGTAAGCAGATTGATAAGGAGAAAATTAGTTTAAATTTTGTCATACAGAGTAGATTTTTTACTGAAATACTGAGGGGTAAAAATCCAAAAGACCTTACCACAATACAGGTGTTGAATAAGCATCAAAAGCGTTATCGATGCTGATAATTGTACATTTTTCCACATATGCTTGGGAGATAATCATTCTGTCAAATGGGTCACGATGATGATGTGGTAAATTTTGGACAATTCGGAGATGTTCACTTAATATATTAACCATTAAAAAATCTTCCTCATCAATACGTTCAAAAAGTTCATCAGTCGTTAATGAAATATCAAGCTTCCCCAAACTAACTTTTATAGCAATTTCCCAAAGGCTTGCTATACTGACATGAACAATATTATTTTTATCATCAATAATGCTTTGAGCTTTAGAAGAAATGCGAGGGTTCTTCTCGAAAAACCAAATCAAAGTATGGGTATCGAGCATGTATCTCATAGTGGTATGTTTTAAATTGTTTTGAAAATAATTTACATATAATCTTTAAAATCTTCAAGCGGTTCATTGAAGTCATCAGACATATATTTTACAACTAATCCGCCGCCTTTGCGCTTTCCTTTTTTAGGTGGAAAATCCTCCTCCCAACGAATTTTGATACCTCGAATGCCTATATGATGCTGCATATCATAGTTGGATATACCGACAAAAGCAGCAGCTTGAGGCAATGTCATGAGTTGCATTTCGTACATCATGACGGCTAATTTAATTTTAAATCTCTGTTCGTCTAATCCTGATTGATTGACGATTTCATCTGAAATAGTAATCATCGTGTGTTATTTTTTTACAAATATAGGCTTTATTGCTTCAATTTTCAATTTCACGGTTTAAAATACATTTTATGATTGAAAAATTACCCCCCTCAGTATTTTTCATAAAAATAATGTAATTTTGTAAAAAGTAAAAAAACTACTGGCATGAGAACATTATTAGAATTGCCTCTTCGAGACGTATCTGCGTCAGCCCTTAAAGACTTACAATCTAAATATCCAAGTGCCATGTTGCGTGTTGAGGCGGATGATGTGTTGTACAATGGTAAAATGGATGAAGAACAGTTTTGGGCAATTATTGATTTGTTGAATTGGAAAACCCAAAATAGTGATGCTATTTTAGCACCTGCGGTTAAAGCATTAAGTCAATTTTCATGTAATGACATTCAAATTTTTCATGATATTCTTAACGAAAAGTTGTATGCCCTTGATGGTCGTCGTTTTGCTGAACAACTGGGCAGTAATCGCTATACTCCAGAAGAAGATAACTACTTTTCAGTAGATAGTTTCCTTTATACTCGTTGTTGTGTAGTTGCGAATGGTAAAAAGTTTTTTGAATTGGTGCTACAAAACCCTAATAAAATACCCAAAGAATATACTTTTGAATCGCTTTTATATTTACCTCAAATGGCTTGGGAAAAGAAAACAGGAAGAGATGACTATGAATATTATCCTGAAACTTGGAGTGAAACATTCAGCAATCCAAATGGCTGGCCTGGTATAGTTACTCTTAAAAATCGCATCACTAACCTACTATGATAGGGCTTTCTTATAAAAACTTAGCCTTCAAAAAGAATTTTTCTAGTTCCTTGAAATCTTCTGCAAAATCTTCAAATTGAGCAACCATATTTTTA
>JAYUUR010000423.1:0-30180 GCA_043754475.1 Saprospiraceae bacterium
GGCTATGATTATAAAGACCATAAAACCTTAAAAGATGAACCTAATTATCCTTCTTTGAAACATGAATACGCTGATATTGCTTTAAAAAAATCAAAAGACGAAGTTTTCCCCCAAAAGCCTGTTGTGCCAATTAATATGAGCATGAGCCAAGAGGATTTGGAACAAATAGCCGAGTTAAGGCAAAATGTACACCTTGATGAATTGGTTGTACTGAGTGGTTCTTCTTCAAATGAAGATTTGCGGGTAGGCAGTATTATTGAAATCATTGATGAAAGAGAAGGTCTAATTGAAGGTGGTAGTGATAAATATGGACAGTATATCATCAATCATTTGACGCATGAATTTGGCACGCGCGGCGAATCGTATTCCAATCATTTTGAAGCCATTCCTTCTGATGCCAAAATGCCCCCCCTCAGTATTTCACCCGATCCACCCACTTGTGAAATGCAAGAAGCCAAGATTAAGGAAAATAATGACCCTGATGGATTAGGTCGGGTAAAAGTTCAATTTATTTGGCAAGAGGAAAAAAATGAAATGACCAACTGGATTCGCGTAGCCGCTCCACAAGGCGGTGGCGACAAAGGTTTTTACATACTGCCCGAAAAAGGCGACCAAGTGTTGGTAGCGTTTGAACACAACCATCCTGAACGCCCGTATGTGCTTACGGGTATGTATCATGGCAAGTCGAAACCCGAACACCACGACCCTGAAAATTTGAAAAAAGCCATCAAAACCAAAGGTGGGCATCAAATATTGATGAATGATGAAAAGGGTAAAGAAAGCATGGCTCTGAGTAGCCCTTTCGATTTTTCAGCCGCCGCCACAGCAGGGGACATGAATTTGACGGCTAAAAGTAAAATCACTATAAAAAGCGATAGCGGCGATATTACTATCTCGACACCGACCAATATTGCCATAGATGCCAAAGGGAATATTACCATAGAAGCCAAGGGCGATATTACAATTGAAGCGGTCAATATTAATTTGAAAGGCAAAGCAGCCATAAACCTTGAAGCCCCTAAAATTAATATAGAAGCCAAAGCTGAATTAACTGCTTCTGCTCCGAAAGTCACTATTGACGGAACAGCAACCACCACTGTAAAAGGCGGTGCAATGCTTAATGTAGAATCTTCAGGTATAACAAGCGTATCTGGTACAATGCTAAAACTCAATTAACCTGTGGCAGAAAAAATATTTTACTCTATACCTTTCCGTGCCGAAAAACTGATTCATAAAGGCACTTTAGACAAATGCGATTTGGCAACATCGGTGCGGCAAAACCTACGCCTTTTGCTGATAACGCCCCCTGTACGCGTCAAGTTTGACCCCTTTTATGGCTGTAAAATCCATTGGTTTCAGTTTTTAGCAAGCAATCGTGCTATGGAACGTCGCAAAGAGGAAGACGATTTTAAATATAAAATAGAACAAAATATCATTGCCCTCATTGAAAGATTTGAGCCACGTGTGCAACTTAAAGAAGTCAATGTAAGCATCCGTTATGCCGTTGAAGACCAAACAAAATGGTATCTATCAGATGCACAACGGACTAAAAGTACAGTCATTCAAATTTTAGTAACCGTCAAAGGGAATATTAAACCTGAGTATGCTTTTGGGCAGACATTGGATTTGGAAGATACGATTCCTTTACTCTAATAAAGTTAAAACTCTATGCAACGCACATCACAACATATAAAACGCGATATGCTCGAATGGGCAAAGCACCATCTTTACGCTCGCTCAACGGACGAATGGGGCTATAATACCCTCGAAGCCGATCCTTTAGTGCATTTGCTGGTGGGTGCGTGTGCAGCAGAATCGAAAGAAGTGTATGAAACCATTCATGACTCTGACGACCGCCTTTTGCAACGGCTCTTGCAATACCTTTTGCCTGAAACCTTTCATTTGCCTTTGCCTGCGGTGGGTATTGCTAAAGCGAAAGCGAAAACGGGGACTTGCCTAATAACTGATAGTCATAACTTGGTTTGTAGAGAAGGGGAGCAATCGCTGAATTTTACACCCCTTTTTGATACTAAATTATTGAATGGTAAAATCCGTTTTATAGGTACAGACAATGAGGTGATAGAATTGGATGAAGCCACTCAACAAAATTCAAAACATTGGATTAAAAATGAATCGCAAACCCTTACACGACTTTTAATTGGTATTGAAACATCTCAAAAGGTAACATCACTTGAAAACACGGCTTTTTATATAGATTGGAAAGGCAATGACCTTGAAAAACGGCAGCTTCTGCTCTCTCTTTCACGCAGTCAATGGTTTTGGAATGAACAACCGTTGAAACGGCAAAATGGATTTTTAGATGCTCAGAGTGCGGCTTGGCAAGAGCATTTTGATTCTGAAAAACAACTATGCCGCACCATTAATGCCCAATATCAACAACAATTTCATTTGATAACCGATGCCCAAACACTCCCTTCAGTAGAAATGGCTGTGGCGGATGTTTTGCGTTCGTGGCTCAATAAAAATCCTATTTCAGAAGACGATTCTAAAAGTACAACGGCTAAATGGACTGGTGTAACGGGCAATTTTATTTGGCTGCGAGTGCAGTTGCCTTATGGTATTCAATTGATGGATATTGAAAGACATTTGACGATTGCCCTCAATCATTTCATTGTTGTCAATCGTCAATTGGTTGAAAAAGACGATGGTGATACGTTTTTTGCTCGGTCATTGGGTATGGAGGCTTTGACGATTCAACCACCCAAAGGTCTTTTTCAAGGCATTAGAAGTGTTCACAATCAGATAACCAATAAACCGATTCCGTCTATGCCTTTGGCGCAGTTGATACGCGGTAAAAATCAGACGGCTTATAGTGTCAGATTGGGCGGTGTTGGGCGGTATGACAATTATAACGCGTGGGAGCGGCTGTCTTATATTCTGACGGTTTTTCGACAAGAACATCGGCAGCGCGAAATAGCAGATCGCATAGGGGATAAAATGTCTTTAGAAGAATTGCACGAAGCAATTGGAGAACGGTTATCAAAAGATGATTTTAAACAAGCCAATGATGCCCCACAACAACAGCCCGTTTATCTTTTTATACAACCGGGTGAAAGCAGTTATCAACTACGTGCTAAAATTAGTTATTGGGTGATAGATGGTGAAACCGCTAATAATTTACGCCCCGATTCCAAACTCGTCAGCGAACCGGCTTTGGCGGGATTAGACCCCCTCAGTATTCGCATGGTGACGACCACTCGAGGGGGTAAAAACAAGTATTCCGCAACCGAGCAAGTGCAGGCTTTGCAAGATGTTCTTTTTCGGCGCGGGCGCATTGTTTCAGCTAATGATATAAAAAGCCTCTGTTTTCAAAAATTAGGAGAGGTATTGAAAGAAGTCAGTTTGAGGTCTTATTTTGAAACAGATATGAATGCAGATAGTAGCGGCGTGCGGCGGGCTATTGAGGTGACATTAAAAGTTAATAAAGCTGATGATCCTTATTTAAAACAATTAGGGCAGGAGATTGAATTGACTTTGCAAGAGAATAGTGTCGGTACAATGCCTTACCGGGTTTGCGTAATTCAAGCTTGATAAGATATTGATTATCAATATTTTACACATTTAGCGTATAAATTTTTTTTATAAAAATGGATAATTTAGTCAATAGTGAGCGTTTGCCTTTTGATATGCGAGCAGAAGTGTTAGCGCGTTTGATAGCACAACGCCATGATTTGAATACAGAGCAATTGCTTTTTCGCCCTCAAAATTATTTTCAGCGTTGGGCGAGGCGAGATGTGACGGAAGTGTCGGAAGGCTATTCAAATGAATTGGATAAACAAGTCGTTTGGATGGATATTAGCCGAGAGGCAATGTTTGATATGTTGCCTGAAAGTATCTTTTTGCATCCTGACGACAATTACCCCGATTCTGTAGATAGAGTAAAAAAACTCAGTGAACAAGAACGCGATGCTCGAAAGTTTTTATTACCTTTTGAGCAGTTATTTTATTGGTTGCGTTTGGAAAATGAGGTGCGGGAATATGCAGATGAAACAAAATTGGAAACATGGTGGCAAAATCTTTTATCAGAGGCATACACTTCAAAAAATGACTCCTTATTAGATGTTGAGCAACAAGCAATTTTAACCCAAATGCTGCCTTATTTGCCTGATATTGTAGGGAATTGGTCTTTGACAGAGCAGTGGTTATCCATTTTTATGAAAACAACTATTAAATTAATTGAGATACCCCCCCCTCAGTATTTGTTGCCTGAGGACATCCAAAAACGCATGGGCGAGGGTCTTTTAGGGCAAGATTTTGTCATCGGTCATTGTTTTTCGGATGGTATTCCTGCTTTGAAAATTGTGATTGACAACTTAACACCCGATGTTTTACAAGACTATTTGATTGAAGGACACCATCGAAAAGTATTAGAACAAGAACTTTTAAGCCTCTTATTGCCTATCGAAACGCCTTATGAAATTGAATTGGGTTTAGAAAAAATCCATTATGAGTTTTCATTAGCGGAACGCAATGGCAGTGCTATTTTAGGTTTTACAAGTTCATTAATTTGAATCAGGATGCGCAGGATTTAAAAAGATGTTAAGGATTTTATACGCCTCAGCATCCTATATTCAAATAAAAAACCAATAACGGAAAATGACAGCGTTTTTACCACTCGCTTTATTAGGAGGCATCGGCATAGTCTTAGGGGCTATTTTTATGTTTGGTTTTAATATTGATCAAAATGACCGCCGAACAATCCTTTATCCTATTTTTTTAACCTTGATAGGAGGGATATTGGGTTTAATCATACATTATGGCAGTCGGAATGAGCCGATGAATTTGCCTGTGCTTTATATTGTGATGCAATTTGTATTTCTTTTATTAGGTATTTTTCACGTTTGGTGGCTTTACAAAAAACTGTTTTGGAGTAAGCGAGATACCTATCAACAAGAGCGGGATTCTTTTTTACCTGAGTTTGTTTATACCGCCGCTGCTATGTTTTTTGTGGTAGTAGGCTTAATAATAGTTTATGGATTGTTGTTAAGAGATTTTAGCCAAACGGGCAATTATTGGGCAATCAGCATATTATTTATAGTGCCGTTTTTATTTATAAAAGCCTATGATTTATTGAATCAAATACCCAAACGGGATTTTTCAAAAAAGTGGTCATTTTCATCAGAACGCATTGGAGAAGATAATTGGGATTGGGTGAATGAAACATGGATTAATTTTGAAGTCAAAGAAACAAGAGATGCAGAACGCCGCAAAACAGGTAGAACAGCCCGTTTTCGCATTTTAGTGCCGCGCAAAGTGCCTTTGAGAGAAATGTATCGGTTGGCTGTGAGGGAATATAATAAGCAGAGTCCGGAGATAGTTGTACAAGATTTAGGTTTTGAAAAGAACAATGAAGGGCGTTTTTGGTGGCTTTTTTCAATCAAGTGCATTTGGAATCGTCCGGATACTTGGTTTAGAAAAGTGCGATATTTAGACCCTTATACCTCTTCAGCATCGAATGAAATACGCCCGACCGATATTATACTGGCGCGCCGTATGTCTTTAGTTGGCGAAACACAAGAGGATGAAGAATTAGGCTATGGGGAAATTGCAATGGGTGAATTATAGTGCATGGATAATGTGAGTTTTAAGGATAAATAATAAAGAAATGTAAAACGGTCAATAAAAAAACGGCTATTGAAAATCGAATAAATTATGTTTGAATTAGATGAATTGCAATATTTTCCTGTGAATTGGACAGATGGGATGCGGGTGACAGCCAGAGACTTTGCCGCTTCCGATCGTGCATGGATAGATGCTTTACGTGATGTTCGGGCATCGCTGTTTCAAGGTACTCAATTTGGCTTGCTACCTCCTTTGAGAGATAGCAGTGATAAATCTGCCTATCCAAAAATCAACTACGAAGCAGCACGGTCATTGCTCACATTGCAAGAATGTCGGGCTATTACTGAGGGGGGGTATCGCATCGAAATTACGGAAACATTGCATAGAGAATATCAAACCCCTTTACAATTGCCCAAAGCGAAAATTGACAAGCAGGAAGATTTTGAAGTGTATATTTCAACAGATTTATTTACGCCACAAGGGGCAGGGCAAATGACAACGGATGCACCACCGCGCCGCCAATTTATTTGTCCATTGTACGAATTAAGCGTTTTGCCTAAAAGTGATGGGGTAGGGCTATCAGGTTTCAATCACTTGAAAATTGCGGAATACAAATGGACAAAAGGACATTTTGAGCGCGACGAACAATATATTCCGGCTTGTTTAACCATAAATGCTCATGCTGGCTTGAATGATAGATTTTTGAAAGCAGGGAGTTATCTCAAAACCATTCACGATAACAGCATTCACATAGTTCGCCAATACCGTTCAGACCCACGCCCAGATGTGAAAGATGCTACTACTTGGGTTGAAAAATTAGTGCTTTTCATTGGGCAATCTTTATGGTCTTACAATGATATTTTGATTAATGAATCGCCTGCAAAAGCGATTGTTTATTTTAAAAATTTTGGACAATACGTTTTATCAACTGTAGATTGTTACGAAGCCAATCTGTTTTTGAAAGAAGGCGCACGGTCTCAAAAGGGACTTTTCAAACACTTGGCTGACCCCAATTTTAATACCGAAGATTTGCGTACTTCGTTCATGCGGATTGATGAAGCCCTTCGCGGTATGCACGTTTGGCTCAAAGCTTTAGCAGAATCTTTCAAGCAAGGGCGGGTAATTAAAGTAGAAGAAATCAGAAGTTAATAAGAAAAATTAAGTAGAATGCTTAGAATTACGTGTAATAATAGGGTTTGCGGAACAAATTTCTTTTTCGATGAAAAAAAGAATCCGAAAGCGACAAAAGTCATGTGCCCTAAATGCAAGCAGGTTCAGCCCTTGCAAGGTGGTTCGGTTGCGCCTCAAAAAGAACAGGAAGACGATTTCGATTGGCTCAAAGCAGATGATAAACCTGCCTACTCTGCGCCCGTCATGCCGCCGCCTATTGAAGAAATATCAGATATAAGAGATAAAGCATCGGAAGAAAATTTTTATCAAAAAAAACAACCAAAAAAAGAGCCGCCACCGCCACCAATTCAAAGGGCTCCCAAAACACCGTCTCAGAGCGAAGACACTATCGGTTGGCTTATTATTCACGACGAATATACGGAAACCTATACTTTCAATTTACGGAAAGGCATTAACCGCATTGGGCGCGATTCGGATTCTACTGCGCTGGATGTCAATATTCGTATCCGCACCCAAGACCAATATATGAGCCGCCACCATTGCGATATAGAAGTTCGGTGGCAAAATGGTAAAAATGCTCATGAATACGTGCTGTCGGACAAAGCCTATCAAGGGAAAAAAGCCAGTTCGAACGGTACTTTCGTCAATGGGGGTAAACGGCTTTCGGCTTGGGAGGAGGTTTTATTGAAAGATGGCGATACGGTGCAAGTCGGCAGAACGAAACTTGTATTGAAATTGCCTTCCGCAGTGGGTAGTTTACGCGATGCCGAAAGTTGGGTTAAAGAAACAGATTATTTTAAAACGATTATTCAATAAAAGAATACTATGTCAGAGCATTATTTGCCGATAAATACATTGCTTCAAGGAGGGCAATATCGAATTTTAAATATTTTAGGACAAGGAGGATTTGGCATCACTTACTTGGCGCAGCATCGGTATTTTGGGGATGTGGCACTCAAAGAGTTGTTTTTGAGCAGTGGTTCGATAGTGTGTACGCGTGAACACACAACAAGGCAGAAGGTCGTGCCTCACTTCGATCAAGAAGTATTTGAAACTTTTAAAAGCCGATTTTTACAAGAAGCTCGGAAGTTATTTGAGCTAAATGATATACCGGGCGTAGTCAATATCTTAGATGTTTTTGAAGAAAACGGGACTGCTTATTTTTCAATGCGGTATTTAGCAGGTGAGAAATTAGATGAGTATATTCGTAGAAAAGGGCGGTTATCGGAGACGGAAGGTTTAGATTTGATTCAAGCCATAGGCACTATCTTAGCGGCTGTCCATAAACGCAATGTTTTACACCGTGATATAAAACCGGGCAATATCATTATTACCAATGAAGGAAAAGTGGGTCTTATAGATTTTGGGATTGCACGAGATTTCGACACTGAAAATACTCAAATTTTTTATTCACCTCACTACTCACCGCCTGAGCAAAGGATTGTCAAATCGCGGATGGGGGCTTATTCGGATATATATTCATTGGGGGCTGTTGCCCATTTTATCTTCACAGGCATGCCACCACAAAGCCTTGAAGAACGCACCCTTAATAGCCCACAATCTACCCAACAAACTGTTCCTGATTTATCGGATCATATTGAAGCTGCTATTGCACAAAGTATGCGTTTTAAACCCGAAGAAAGATTTAATACTGTGGAAGCATTTTTAGGTGCTTTGAAAAATGCTCCAATCGTTGAAAATATTAATAAAGCAAAAGAACCTGTTAAACAACAAATACCGATTACCCAAGATATTCCAAAAGATAAAACAAAGGTTTATGAAAAATATGAAGATACAGAGGATGAAACGAAGATTATAGAATCTTATAAAAATAAATCAAATGACTCACAATCTAATAATTTCAAAAAATATTGGTTAGTGCCTACGGCGGTTGTGGCAGCTATTCTCATGTTTACCCTTTTTAAAATGTGTCCAGATACTGAAAAGCCTATACCTGTTGATAAAGAGAAATCTGATACAATTGTAACGAATGAACCTGCTTCTACACCTACGCCTATACCACCTGCAAAGCCTTTAAATGATTACCGAAATGCTTATGAGTTAGCAAAAAGCACGGCTGAAACACAGAGAAATGAACACCATCTTGCTTTTACACAACTGCGGAAGGCTGCTAAAATAGCCATTGAAAGCAATGAATCTGAAAGCCTACTGAATGATATTGGAAAAGATTTAAAAAATAGAAGTGAAAGTTCCCTTTGGAGGCTTTCTGTCGGTCACCAAAAGGATTGGGAGCCCATTATAAAAGCCCTTACAGAAAAAGATATAAACTTATTGATTGATCACGATCATTAATTTTTCAATAATAATAGCATGGCAATCCCTGTAGCACAACGGCATTTACCTATCAATGCAGCATTGCAAAATGGCAAATACCACATTCTTGATATATTGGGTCAAGGTGGTTTTGGCATTACTTATTTAGCCAATCATCAAATTTTTGGAGAAGTGGCACTCAAAGAGCTTTTCCTCAGCAGTGGCTCGGCTCAATGCTCTCGTGAAAACACAACTCAAAAAAACGTCATAGCACATTTTGATATAGCCCAATTCAACAATTTCAAAGACCGTTTTTTGGAAGAAGCTAAGACTTTGTACAAACTGAAAGATGTTAAAGGCGTTGTAAAAGTTCTTGATATTTTTGAAGAAAACAGTACCGTCTATTTTTCAATGGAATATCTGGATGGTGATAAATTGGAGGATTATGTCAAAAAACGGAAAAAATTATCTGAAAAAGAAGGGTTGGCTATTGTCCAATCAATAGGCAGAACATTGGCTGACATCCATAAACGGGGTGTTTTGCATCGCGATATAAAACCGGCTAATATCATCGTTGGCGAGAATGGCGAGACTACTTTGATAGATTTTGGGATTGCTCGCAATTATGTAGATGAAGTGACTGAAACCCATACCACTTTTCACTCGCCTCGCTTTTCACCACCTGAGCAAAAAATAGCTAAATCCAGAATGGGCGATTATTCTGATGTCTATTCTTTAGGTGCAACCGCCTATTTTATTTTTACAGGCGAACAACCCCAAAGCCTTGAAGAACGCATTACGGGCGAGTATGTGCCACCCCAAGCGTATGCCCCTAATTTACCAGACAGCATCAATGACGCTATCACTAAAAGTTTGAATATAAAAGAAAGAGAGCGTTTTCAAAAAGTAGAAGATTTTTTATATGCGCTCACGCATGAAGGTTCAAAGCTACCCCCTCAGTATTCAGCGATTCCACCGCAGGAAATTGCTAAAATTGTTGCGCCTCCAGTAAAAAATGATGTGACGCAAATAGAACCCTTGAAACCCCTTCAAGATGATGTGACGCAAATAGAACCCTTAAAACCCGTTCAAGATGATATAACGAAAATAGAACCTCAAGTAACAGGCAAGATAATAGTAGAAGATGACAAAACCTTGCTCGAAAAATCACCTGTTATACACAATAAAAATATCGTTGCAGATGATAAAACGAGGTTAGAACCTGTTGAATCCACAATAATTGATGATGATAAAACACTCATTTTAGATAAAGACAATAAAACTAAAACAAAAACGCCCTTTGATTGGAAAGCATGGCTTAAAACACGGGATGGACGCATTATTGGTGGAGCTTTGATTCTGACAGTGTTAGGCGTGCTCATTAGTAGCATTATTTCTACTTGCAGCCGAAAAACACCCAAGCCAAATAACTATACTATTGCGCCTATAACACCTCAGCCAACGGATTCGTCGGCTTCAATGGTTCAAAATCCAGTACCAATGCCCATGCAAGATTCTGTCAGAAAAGATACTATTCAAACGGTTATAGCACCTATTGCACCGCCTAAAAAACCAAACAAAAAAACAGGAGCAGCCCAACCCGATATTTATGAACCTAATAAGCCGGAAGTACAAACAACCAAGCCGCTACCAACAGAAGAACCTAAATTGTTTATTTTAAAGGATTTCTGTAAATCCATGTCCACATTGCCCGTCTCAGGCGTATGGCGACATAACAATTCTAATATCATCCTTTGTGATGAGTTATCTTGTAATATCAACGGCAAAAATGGTACTTTTAGATTGAACGATGCCAATGACAAAATTATGTTAGTTTGCGCGATGAATGGCGGCAAGTATTATGATTTAATTTATGATAAAAGAAGTAGAACATTAGAGTTTGATGGTAAAAAATTTATAAAATAAAAGCCATGCAAATACAGGCATATCCACCCCTATCTTTTCATGAAAAAGGCAAACGGGGAAGAAATGAAGACAATATTTATCCTCCATCAGGACAAGCAACGGGTAATAGCACCGTGTTTTTAGTGTGCGATGGGGTAGGTGGAGCAATAAGCGGCGATATTGCCAGCCGTATGGTGTCTGATGCTTTTGGAAGTGCTTTTGAAAATAGAAGAGCAGATGACCAAAGCCTTCAAGAAACTTTACAAGATGTGCAGCAGCAAATTGACCAATACTTGCAACAAAATCCTCAAAGCAAAGGGATGGGGACGACCTTGACTTTCCTACAACTGCATGAAGACGGTGCAACAATAGCCCATGCAGGTGACAGCAGAGTCTATCATATTAGAGGCAATACCGTTTTATTTTGTACAGATGACCATTCTCTTATCAATGATTTAAGAAAAAAAGGCTTGTTGGAAGAAGCCGAAAATGCTAAAAGCAACATCATTACTCGCGCAATTCAAGGCGATTCTGTCAGAAAAATAACTTTAGATGTTCATTATGTTACAGATATTCAAGCAGATGACTATTTTTTATTGTGCAGCGATGGCGTTTGGGGGGCTATATCTGATGACGATTTAACCGCTATTTTACAAAAGGATAAACCCAATGAGGAAAAATTAGAAGAGATAGAAGAGCTTAGTAAACAACTATCCAAAGACAATTATTCAGCTTACCTTATCCAAATTCAAAACGTTGAAAACGCAACAATAGCAGCAGTAGTTGAAAAACCTTTGGCAGACGATATGCCCACACGCATAGTGGTAGAAAACAGACAAAAAGCCAGACATGCCAATTGGGTCACACCTTTATTAGTCACCGCTTTATTAGGCGGTATCGCCTCTGCTGCATGGTTTTGGTGGGCTGATTCTAAAAAAACAGGCAAAGACAATGCATCATCCTCTTCACCAATATTGATTTCAGATAAAGACTCGGCTAATGTATCATCGGTTGATACGACCCCCTCAGTATCCAACGCCCAACCTATTAAAAGTGAAGCAGTTAAGGAGAAAAAAACGACCTTTCTTCCCGAAAAAAACGATAAACCTACTACAAAAAATACTAAAACCAATACCCCTCTGCTTAAAAATAAACCTGCTAAGGCTGATACAATACGTAAAAAAGAAGCTTTAAAACCTGAAATCAAACCTGAAAATGGTAAAGACATCCAAAATAAAATTGATACCTTAAAAAATTAGCCTTAATTTTAGTGTATAAAGAATAGGTAACATACAGATAGCTACGCATCCAAAAAAAATTTACACACCATGTCTATTAATATGACTATCCGAAAACCTGTTGGTCTATGTGAGAAAGGCAGACGCGCCAATAACGAAGACTCAATGTACCCAACGCTTGATGAGGGAACTGCTGAGGAACGCCTTTTTATTGTGTGCGATGGGGTAGGAGGGGCTGCTAAAGGCGATGTTGCCAGTAAAATCGCTTGTGAAACGTTTAGTAGCATTTTTCAAAAAGTGACCATTTCAGACCCTAATTTCGTTGAATCTGCATTAAAAAAAGTAGAGGACAGGTTTCAAGAATACACTGAAAATAACCCTAATGCGGCAGGTATGGGAACAACCCTAACGCTGCTGCACTTGCATAATAATGGGGCTACAGTGGCTCATATCGGCGATAGTAGAATTTATCAGATTAGAAACGGACAAATTTTATACCGCAGTGAAGACCATTCTTATGTTCAAGATTTGGTAAAATCGGGCATTATTTCGCCTGAACAAGCGCGGACACACCCTAAACGCAATGTCATTACCCGCGCTATTCAAGGAAATCTGCATCGAACGCAAGCTGACACCTATATCATACAAGACATCGAAGCAGGCGATTATTTTTTCCTTTGCTCCGATGGTATTTTAGAAAGCATTACAGACCAACAGCTTTGTATGCTTTTAACAGAATCAATGGACAATGAACAAAAAATAAAACAAATTAATACACTTTGCGAAACCCATTCACGCGATAACTACACTTGTTATTTAATAGAAATTGCGGATTGTACGGGCAATGTTGACGATGAAAGTATAGCCCACCCACCTTCATTTATTCCTTCGGGAGTATTTTTTAACAAAGCTAACTTGATGAATGCACCATCTTCAATAGTTGAAATAGATAATCGGGACGACGCTGTTACTTTAATTACACCTATACAATCTTCAAGATTTAAGCAGACAGAATCCAAGCCTCCTTTACAAACTAATATAGAACAAAGAGAAACCCCGCCTATCCAACAGACAAACTATTGGCTGTGGATTTTAATAGGGGGATTGGTCGGGTTTATAATTTATAGATTTATAACCTATATTTTAGCTGTCTAATATCTAATGTCTATTTTCTAACATCTACTTGCTATGAACGAGAAAGATTTTTTTGTACAATTTTTATACGATCCTGAAAAAGACCTACTTGGCAGTGGCGGCTTTGGTTCTGTCTATCGAGCATATGACAAACGCGAGAAACGCTATGTGGCTATTAAGATTTCGCAGGTAAAAGATGTTTTCGGCAAATTTACTTTATTGAATGAAGTAGAATTATCAAGAAGCATTGATGACCATACCAATGTAGCGCGATATGAGTTTGGCTTGCGGGTGATGTACCCTTTCCCTGTGGACTATGCCATCATGGCATATTATGAAGAGGGTAATTTGGACATGTTGCTGCGTAAAAGAAATGGACAATTTAGCCCAAAAGAATATTTTGAAATAACGGAAGGCATCTTAGAAGGCATTAAACATTTACACAATGAAAATATCATTCATCGGGATTTGAAGCTCGCCAATATATTAATGCACCGCACTAAACAAGGGCAATGGCGACCTAAAATTGCGGATTTCGGATTGAGCCGCCTCATCTCGGATTTCAACGCCAGTGTTTCAAACTCCGCTATCGGCATCACTATCGCTTATGCTTCGCCTGAACAGATAGAGAATAAATCTATCAAAAAAAATGTGGATTTATGGGCGTTTGGTGTCATTTTGTATCGTTTAATATCTGGAGATTTGCCTTTTGCTGCGTCTAAAGGAGCAGATTCTACGAGTGCTAATTTGGAAATCAGTCGTAAGATTGTGCAGGTAGAAATTCCACTTGATAGCGAACAAATACCCGAACCTTATCAATATATTATTCGGCGTTGCCTTGTAAAAGATACAGCCAAACGCGCACAATCTGCTGATGAATTGTTAGATATTTTGAAAGGAAAAGTCATACCACCTAAGTTTGAAAAAGCTACTGAACAAGTGGATGATACAGTCATTCAACCTATATCCATCAAGACAGACCCTATTTCTGAGCAAACTATAGTAGATGCTCATATAGAACCAGTAGATGTAGAGACTTTGATATACCCCTCAGTACTGAGTGAAAAATCAAGAGAAATCCCTCAAAAAAACAATCTGAAAATGTATATCATTGCTGCTTGTAGTGCTGTAGTGCTATTGGTTCTTTTTTTTATGATGAATAAGCCACCCGATTCAAATAAAATAGAAAAAACGACAATCAACCTTGAAAATGATGCTTACAAACAAGCATTGAGTGCCGGTACTATTCCTGTTTTAAAAAGCTATTTAAATCAATATCCAAATGGTCAAAATACTGAGGGGGTAAAAGATTCATTAGAAGTTTTAGAAGAAAAATTTAATGGATGGCTGAATGATTTTAATATGGTTTTAGAGGATAAAGACTATAAAACAGCCAAAGAAATCCAACAAAAGTTGATAAAAATAAATCCGACTGATTCAAATGTTATAAGAATATCAAATTTGCTAAAGAATAAATAAAATGCCTACTAAGAAACTAAATACAATTTTTTTTAAAGATAAAATATTGATTATCAATTTTTTATCCTTGATTTTTCTATTAAATATGACAACTGCTCACGCACAGTGTTTTGATAAATATTCAAAAGAAGGTGACGATGCAAAGGCTAAAGGAGAACTTAAACTGGCAATTGAAAAATGGGAAAAAGCCAAAAAATGCTCAGATAAACCAGCCAATAATAATTTAGATGCCAAAATTCAAGAAGCCAATAGTAAGCTCACAAAGCCAAAACCGAGTCCACCTACTCCAAAACCCAGCAAGCCCAATAAACCAAACAAGCCTCAAGTGACTACTATACCATCACCGTCAACGCCCGTAGTAGATCAAACCGAAAATGACAAAATAGCGTGGAATATTGCTGAAAGTGCAGATGTTAAATCTGCTTATGAGCAGTATTTGAAAGGATTTCCGCAAGGGATTTTTGCTGCTATTGCCCGTAAGCGAATCACAGACTTATCCGTAGTGCCTCCAAAACAGGACTTACCGCCGCCGCCAAATGTTGTGCAAATTATTATAGAACCTACAATGGATATGGAATTGGTAAAAGGTGGCACATTCCAAATGGGCAATAATAACAGCCGATACGATGATGAAAAACCGGCTCATGAAGTGCGTCTCAATGATTTTTATATCGGTAAATATGAAGTCACTATCAAACAATGGAAAATAATAATGGGCAGCTTGCCTGATGGCAATGATGACAAGTCATGCCCTGATTGCCCAGTAGTGAATGTCAGTTGGAATGATACACAGCTATTTATTGATCGATTGAACAGTAAATCAGGGAAAAAATTTCGGTTGCCGACTGAAGCTGAATGGGAATATGCGGCACGCGGTGGCAGCCAATCCAAAAAATTGGATTATGCAGGCAGCAATGATGCTTCATTGGTGGCTTGGTTTTCTGACAATTCAAAAGGCAAGCCGAATAGCGTTGGAAAAAAAATACCTAATGAATTAGGCACTTATGATATGACAGGCAATGTACGCGAGTGGTGTGCCGATTTTTATGACGAAAATTATTATAAAAATGCCATTTCCGACAATCCAAAAGGGGCTACAAATGGCATATCTCGTGTATTCAGAGGCGGTGATTTCAATGATACCAAAGAAGATTTATCACTCACCCTTCGAGGCAGTCAAACTGATAATTTTTTGGATAAAAACTTGGGTTTTCGCTTGGTTTTGGATGAAAAATAAAGCAATATGTCATTGCCAAGAACGTGGCAACTGAGGGGGTCTTACAACTCCCCTGCCGGATTGACCCTTATTATTTTCTCAGTTGTGGAATTAAGTTTACCAATCAGCAAATACCCGCCATCCCGTACATTAATAAGTTTGAAGGTATAAATATTGTATTTCCTTGTCCAGAGAGGTTGCATAACAACATTTCCTACTCTCACTAAATCGGTGGTTTGTTTTTCATCTGAGAAATAATAAGAAGCAGCATAAACGAAACTGGCATTATCGGCTGAAGCAGTTGCTGACCTGACTTGATAATCATTCAATGAATTATAACTGACTGGAACACTATCAGTTTGAATTTTTGATAAGTCGTTAATATTCATTTTAACAAAAACCGTTTTCTTTGAAATATATGGAGATTGTATTTCTTTATCAGCTATTCCAATCAAATTACCACCACTAAATACAATCCCTTTAAACACATTAAATCCTCCTTTAGCATCAACAGTCGTATTATAATTTTTACTTAATAATGTACAATTTGTACTTGGAGAGAGAGAGGAAATTTGAGAACTATTAGACCCATGACCCCCAAAAATTATTTTATTTTCAGCAATAATTGCATCCAATACGACATAAACTGAAGTAGCATTATCCGTACAGTTGGAAGTAGAAGCTATCGAACCATCCGCAGATTTTACTGAGAAATAGCCCGTTCGTGAAGCTGATGTTGAGCCTAACCCTGATTGATTCCCCTTAATGGCATATATATTTGGCGTTAAAAATTCAACTTTTGTAATAGTTACATTTTCTGTAAAGACATCATAAGTTTTAAACCATTCCTGAACTAAGGAGCCTGTTTTGGTAGCGAGTTTAAAAATAATACCCTTTTTAGTATCTTCGTCACGACCTCCTATATATAAGTTCCCAGCATCATCTTTTGTAATACTTGCCACTTTATCATTGAGTCCATCAAAGAATTTTTGCTCTTTAATTTCTCCTTGTTCACTCAGTACAAGAGCGAATAAATCGCCTTTACCGTTTTTAGTAGCATTGCCAATGATTACAAAATTTCCGTTATCTAACTGTACACCGTCAATCATGGAAAGTGAAGAATAACCAGCTGGTTGTGGAAATTCTTTTTCAAACGTTTTCTTCGGTTCAACTTCTGGGAGAGGTTTCAAATCACATGATATAAACAAAACCAAATGACAAAATATCAAACCTATTACATTTTTCATAATTCAATACTTTTTAAGGTTAAAAGAAAAAAGTGGGCGTATTTTAATCCATTACGCCCTATTTTACTGAGGGGGGTGTTATATTTTCAAAATCGCAAAGCAATACCTAAACTGTTATAATTTTGAGTAGAAATCAAAGGTTCAATCATCAATTTAGGCTTAGGCAAAGCATCAGTAAGCCCTGTTGATTGGTTGTATTTCTTTCTTTCCTTGATTTTTTTAATCAATAAAAAAGCACCTACTGCCATCACAACGCCACCGCCCGCGGCTATGTATTGATTGGTTTTATATTTTGAATTCTGGCCAGTATAGGCATTGGCTTTATCAAACGGGTCTTTATCAAAAGCCGCTTGCCAATCGCTTTTAACACTGCCTTTTTGCAACAAACCATACCCTACCGCCCCCGCTCCTGCAAGGGTGACAACAATCGGCACTATCAATTTGACTGGCGAAGGTTTTTTAAGAATATTATTGATAATAAAATCTTTGAAAACATCCCGCCGTTTGTTTCGATTACCATAAAAATCATTGCGATTCATAGTTAAAACACCTGAAAAAACAGTGTTTTTAGTATTACTCGAAAATATTTTTATGTCCACATCCACATCGCTATTTTTTTCAGTGACTGTACCAAACAGGATGTGTTTGATGCCTTTTTCAGATAACTTCTTAATCAAAGTCTCTGACAGTCGGTCTGATTTAGAAGAAAGTCGTTCATTTTTCTTAGTCACTTCGAGGTCAGAATTGGCTTTTTGTTCAAATACGCGACAATCAGAGCAGGATGAAAGAGCCATTTCCATATCCGTTGTCGCATCGTTATCTGAAAGTTTTTTACCTGAATTATCTTGGAAATCCCAGACATAAATATCTCGACAGGTAGAAGCCGTTTGGGCATGAGCGTTAAAAATAAAAGAAATAAGCAAGGGAAAAATAAGGGAAATATTTTTCATCGGTTAACTATTGTAATTGGGTGAATAAAATTGGGTGTTAATATTAAATGTAAGTTGGATATTTTTTCATAAAAATAGGGAAAAGATTTCAATAATCAAAACTTTACGCTGTTAATTAAAGTCCCTATACACCTTCATGAGCAATTTCTCTCTCATCAGACATCTACAACAGCCTCAAAATATCCCCACATAAGCCTCCTGCTGATCTTTTTGAAAGTAAACGTGTTGACTATTGAAATCAGTCTTGGTTAATTCTCTTTTCCATTCAATCATTTTAAATTCTGTTACCGAAACGATAAAAGAATGGAGCGATACAGAGGGTGCTCCTAATTTTGGTTCAATTTCGTTTTTTAATTTCTACTGCCTCTTTTTAACAATTTACGCCTTTGGGCATAAGCCAACAGTATTCTAAAATTGATATTATATTTTTTAAGCGTAATTTTAAAAATATAGCGGTCGAGTAAGTTTTCATCTGTTTTAGTGAGTAATAAAAAACATTTATTCCGAAAAAATCACGTTATTTGCATAATAAAATTTATTTACCATGCTGATTACATTTAGATTTGAGAATTTTATGTCTTTCAATGCTGAAAGTGAGCTATCTCTTTTGGCAGGACAAACCCGCTCTTTCCCAGAACAAGTTGTCAAAGGCAAAACCCGTAACGATGCCGACATATTAAAGGCTTCTATCCTTTATGGTGCTAATGCTTCTGGAAAATCCAATATCATCAAAGCCTTAGATTTTGCCAAAGAGACCATTACACAAGGTCTTAAAAATAGGGCTACGCTCAATAAGTGGTTTCGCCTTGATACTGCCAATTCCTTAAAACCAAGCCGTTTTGAATTTGAATTTAAACAAAACTCAAAGGTTTATGCTTATGGGTTTGAGGTAATTTTAGCGACTAAAGTTTTTGTGTCTGAATGGCTTTTTGAAATCGGTAAAACAACTGAAAAAGCCATTTTTCAAAGAAAAATAGATGCACAAGGCGAGTCTATTTTTGAAGGTGGCTTTAAACCCAAAGGGGAAGCGGGTACTCGATATGGGCTTTTTCAAAAAGATGTTTTGAAAAATCAACTCTTCCTCTACGAAATCAACGATAGAAAGACTGCAAATTTGAAAGGATTTGAAGCTTTTCACGAAGCCTTTCATTGGTTTAAAGAAAAGCTAATGATTATCTATCCCAATTCAACTTTTACCGATTTAGATTTGGTTGGTAAAAACCCCATGACGCAAAAGACATTCTCTTATCTCCTAAATTTTTTCAAAACAGGAATTGATGCTATTGAAACCATAGAATTAGATTTTGATGAGGCAACCTCTAAATTTTCGGATGAATTGAAATCCCAAATTTTAAATGATTTAGCAGAAACAGAGACAAATGGCTTACAAATCAAAGTGGGTAATCAACGCTTCTTCTTCTTTAAAGATGAGAATGGTTCTATTAAAACCCATCGTTTAATGACTAAACACAAGTCAAAAGATGGAAAATCAGATATTTTATTTGAGGTGAGCGATGAATCCGATGGGACACAACGGGTTTTTGACCTCCTCCCCGCTTTAATGCAAGCTACCCAAAAAGATATTGTTTTAGTTATTGATGAATTAGACCGCAGTATGCACCCCGAACTCACCCAAAAACTATTAGATGTCTTTTTTAAAAATACAGCTCATAATGAAAGCCAAATCATCCTAACAACCCACGAATCCAATCTTTTAGATTTAGATTTTTTAAGACGTGATGAAGTTTGGTTTGTTGAAAAAAACAACTTTGGCGAATCTAAAATTTACTCATTGGAAGAATACACGCCTCGACACGATAAAGAAATCCGAAAAGCCTATCTTTTAGGTCGTTTTGGTGCTATTCCTTATATAGGTCATGTTCAACAAAATCAAATGAGTTTGCCTCAATAAAGTACCCTCAATGTCAAGAAGAAATAAAGGTTGGGAACGTAAAAGTAAGGGTCAAGTGAAAGATTCCCGAAAGGTTTTTGTCATAGCTACTGAGGGGGCAGAGACAGAACCCGCTTATTTTGATTTATTAGATGCGTTTGTTCAAGCCAACCCGACACTCAATACTCGTGTCAAAGTCTTAACGCTAAGACGGGCTATAATAGATGATGCAGATGTGAAAGCCTTACAACAAAAACGAAAAATGGGCGAACCGACCAGTAAAGATTCTGCACCCGATTTTGTTCTTCAACAACTTGAAAACTTTTTTGAGAAAAATGCTTTGAAAGATGATGATGAACTATGGTGCATTGTTGATAGAGATCGTTGGACTATTCGCCCCTCTCAAAAAGGCTTGGGTTTGAAAGGGATTGCCAGAGAATGTCTAAAAAGAGGTTACAATTTTTGTTTAAGCAACCCCAATTTTGAATTGTGGCTACTTCTGCATATCAAAGATTTGAACGATTATTCTCTTGAACAACAAGCTGATTTACTCAAAAACAAGAAGGGCAAGAGTTCAAAAACGCCTTTGGAACGCGAGTTATCCCAATATTTATCAAATGGTTACAATAAATCTCGTCTCAACATTTCCGATTTTATACCTAATATTGAGAAAGCCATCAAGCAAGCCAAATTATTAGACACAAATCCAGTGGCTCGATGGGTTGAGAATGCGCTTTATACAAAGGTGTATAGCCTTGTTGAGAAGATTATTAAATCTTAATTTTAGTCCGAATATCAGCCTTGATGAACCCACCACTATACCAAGTTGAAATATTCAAATCTGTCTTCAAAGGCAGAGAAGATGTCTTTGCTATCCGATGGGAAAATGGCAATAAAAGCGGTTATATGCCAGCAGTTTTGTATGATCCATATTTCCACCGAACTCACAGAGTGAAACAGAATTATGAAGACAAAACTTATTTACTACTCAATAATTTTGAAATTGAAAAGCACTTAAAAGGCGAACAACTCATTGGTATTTATCCCTTATTGAAAGACAACACGACATGGTTTTTAGCAGCAGACTTTGATAAAGATAATTGGATTGAACAATGTCGTGCGTTTATAGGAAGTTGCTCAAAGCAAGATATCCCTTCATATTTAGAACGCTCTCGCTCAGGTAAAGGTGGACATGTATGGATATTTTTTGAGCAACCTTATCCGGCGATTAGAAGCAGAAAGATTTTCACTACTATTTTGGAACAAGCGGGCATCTTTTCTGTATTCGATAAAAATTCCAGTTTTGATAGATTGTTTCCAAATCAAGATTTTCTTTCAGGTAAAGGGTTTGGCAATTTGATTGCTTTACCGCTCTTTAAAAAGAAAATGGGCAAAAACACTTTTGGGATGGAACGCTATTTCAAATTTATAGAAGAAACAGAAAAAGAGATAATTATTCCAAGAGGATTTGTAGGGCGATTACTTCGATATTGTAAAGAAAACAAAATCGAATTTGATTTTAAAGATGAAAGGCTAAAATTGAAAGAAATACCCTTTTTATTCGATACAATACTGAGGGGGTATCAGCAACCTTTGATAAACAATGTTTCAAAGAAAGATTTGGGTATAATTGTCGCTCCACCGGGTTCGGGTAAAACAATCATGGGGCTTTACATTATTGCACAGAAAAAACAACCCGCCTTAATCATCACACATCGCAAGCAAATAGCGGAACAATGGATGGAACGCATTGAGACATTTTTGGGTATTCCTCAAAGAGACATTGGTAAGATTGGGCAAGGCAAAACCAAAATCGGCAAACAGGTGACGGTTGCCATGATTCAAAGTTTATCGAAAGAACTTGAAAACCCTGATTCAACTCATTTGCTTAATGCCTTCGGAACAATCATCGTAGATGAATATCATCATATTCCTGCCGATATATTTAAAAACACAATAGCCAAACTGCAAACTTTCTATCTCTATGGTTTGACAGCAACACCATTTAGAAAGTACAATGATGGAAAGTTGATATTTATCCATCTGGGAGAAATCATTGCTGAAATAAAATCAGAGAAGATAAGCACGAACCAAAAACCCAAAATTATCATCCGTAACACCGAACTTGAGGTACCCTTTAACTCAAAAACTGACAAATTTGAAACACTTTCAAAGATTCTCATTCATGATTCTGCAAGGAATAAACTCATTCTTCAAGATGTAAAAACAGAGTTGGGTGCAGGTGAAAAGGTTGTGATTATAACAGAACGAAAAGAACACATTGATTCCCTTTATCAATACCTTAAACAATCGCATGAGACGATAACATTGAGTGGAGAAGATTCTGAAAGTAATAGAACCATAAAATGGAAAAATTTAAATAAAGGCAACTAAACTACAGGACAATTTTTTGGAGAAGGTACTGATTTGCAAAACGCCAATTGCCTATTCCTTGTTTATCCGTTTTCATTTGAAGGAAAACTCATCCAATACATCGGGCGTGTGCAACGCTCTGAGGTAACGCCCACCATTTACGATTATCGGGATATTAAAATTGACTATTTGAACAAGCTATTTCTGAAAAGGAACACATATTACAGAAAAATTGATAAGCAAGCCACGCTTTTTGATGAACCAATAGAGCCAGAAGAAGCCAAAATTGATTCCAAAAATGTAATCACGATTGATAAAACAATAAAAATACCTTTTGAAAACTTGGATTTTCGATATGGCGGTATCGCTTTCAAATATGATGTTGTTGAAATAAACGCAGCCGTAGAATTCGAAATTGAGCACTTGGAAATCAGACCTGAATTGGAAGTATTGAAACCATACTTTTCAAAAACACTAAAGTTGAAAAATGTAGAGATTAAAATTCAAGCGGAGTTTGAAAATGGAAAACTGATGTCTCAATTAGCCATATCCAGCGATTTAGAAAGAATCAATAATGAGATAATTGAAAGTGTCAAGTTTTCTTTCATTTCAAAAGATATTTTAGGAAAATCTAAAACAGATGCAAAATCTAACCTCTTAGACATTGCCCAAATTCAAGATTCACGGCAGGGTGAACCATCACTTTATGAATCCGGAGATGAGCTTTTAGCCGATATTTTGAAAGGTAAAAATTTCAAACATCGCCAACAATTGATGTATTTGGCACAAAAACACGATAGCCAAACTTTGAAAATCAGATTTGTTTTAAGCCCCTTTTCATTTGTCTTTCTCTTGGCTGGCGAAGAGCAATTTCACATCGTTTTAGAAACTTTGGATACTGAAGAGGCAACCTATATTTGGCATTTTCCAAAAAACATAGAAACATTAAAAGCGCAACTGAAAGAGATTGACCAACAATTGAGCATTATCAAAAACAACGGACGACAAGCTTTTCTTGAAACGCAACCTGAAAATTTCAATCGAATACTTCATGACTATTCTGATGATAAGAAAGGGTTTATTGTTTGGAAGGGATTTTTGGAGGCATTTATTAGTTATTGACGTTAACATAAATATGATTATTTAGAATCAAGTTTATTTTGAGACGGTATAAAAAAGTAGGCAAAACCGCTAAAAAAGCGCACCGCGCATACACGCCCTAAGCATTGGCTTTTGGCAAGACAACACTTGGCAGGTGGGAGAAACTTTTAGCTTTTGGTAATCTGACTGGTAAAATAGCCATTCGGTTTTACCGTTGGGATTTGGAATGTTTACAAGAGGTCCATGACAAGAAGTTTATCATGATGATATTTAGATTTTTTTTTAATTTTAAATATTTATTCAAGAATTGTATTTAAATTTGTAATAAAATTACAAAAATTAAATCAATTTTGATATGATAATCGAATTTTTAGTTTCAAACTATCGTTCAATTAAAACAGAACAAGTGTTATCGTTGATAGCTGAAAACACTAAAAACAAAGAAGATAATACTTTTGAAGTGACTTTGGCAAATGGTACACCTTTGCGTTTGCTGCGCTCTGCTATCATTTATGGTGCAAATGCTTCGGGAAAAAGCAATATCATAAAAGCGGTTTACACCATGCGGAATATGGTTTTGCGTTCTCGGCACTTAAATGATGGCGATCCGATTGAGGAGTATAACCCGTTTTTATTTGACACAACTTCGGCGCAACAACCCACGCGTTTCGCATTGACTTTTATTAAAAAGGCTATAAAATATCGGTACGAATTTTCTTTCAACGGTAAAGAAATTGATACTGAACGGCTTGATTTTTATCCTAAAGGACAACCTGCCAATCTATTCAAACGCGTAAAATCAACATCAACAATTAAAGACGATATTGCTTTTGGTACGCACTTACTGGACAAACCAGCAAAAAAATCTGTTTTAAAAAATCAACTTTATTTGTCCTTATTTGGTGGCAGACCCCATGAGCAATTAACAACGATTTATAGATATTTCAACTTGGATATTGCCGTTCACAACGTAACATATTTATATCGGGATACCTTAAAAAGTGAAATAATTGAAAAAATAGGGCAACCAGAACAGAAAGCCTTTAAAAGCCGTTTGGCAAAACTAATAAATATAGCGGATACAAAAATTGAATCTATTTCAGCCGAAGGTGAAGCGGAAAAAGAATTCTTTAAAAAAGAAGAGCATATCCGAAAAGAATTAGGAGAACGTTATGCCTTTCCATTAATTACACCTGATGCTTACGCAAACCACCTTGTTTATGACCCAAATGGTCAAGTTATTGGCGAAAAAGAATTACCTATGGAAGAAGAATCTGTTGGTACGAACGTTCTATTTGCTTTAGGTGGCTTGATTTTATCCAATTTAGAAACAGGTGGGATTATTTTCTTCGATGAATTAGATAATAGTTTGCATCCCAAATTGACTAAGTTTTTAATCCGCCTTTTCCACAATCCCGTTAGCAATAAAAACAACGCTCAATTGATTTTTGCTTCCCACGAAGTCACTTTACTCAATAAAGAGGTTTTTAGACGCGACCAGATTTGGTTTACTGAAAAAGATAAATATGGCGTTACAGAATTATACTGTACAAAAGACATTGAAGGCGTTCGAGAGGATACCGCATTTGATAAATGGTATATGAGTGGTAAATTTGGTGGCGAACCCCGCATTAAAGAAGTCGCATTTATCTTTGGAAACTGAAAAAAATGGCTAAAAAACACATTGCTCGAACCTCCATTTTCATTGCTTGCGAAGGACGCAACAGTGAACCTCTTTATTTTGAGAGTATTGCAGAACACATTGAAGATGAGGGCAATTTAGCGGTTACAATTTATCCAGACCGCAGCAATAGCAATCCCAAGACGGATGCTTTGGGCTTAATTCGAGAAGCGCAAAGTAGAGGTGATGAATTCGACGAACTATGGGTTGTGTTTGATAAAAACGGTTATACCAAACACGCAGAAGCTTTTGCTTTAGCAGAAGGCAAAGGTCAAAGAAAAAAAGTGAACATCGCTTTCTCCAGCATTGCTTTTGAGCATTGGCTGCTCCTGCATTTTGAAAAATGTGCAACAGCTTTTGTTAAATCCTCAAAACGTAGGGAACTATTTTCAATTGTTGAACCATGAAGAAATGCTTTTGGCTTTAATAATTGACTCTATTACGATTGTTCAACCCTTTGAAACACAGTTTATTGTTTTGAATGCTGAATGGCAAGGAGAAATCTTGGTCTTTAATTTTAGACAGGAGGTTGTTTATATTGGATTAGCACATTGATAACTAAAAGACATCAAAATGAAAGCAGGCAAAAATGACAAAAAAGCTTATCTCCAATTCACGCCCGAAGAATTGGATTTTTTGCAAGACAATACTTGGCAGATGGCTGAATCTTTTGGCTTGGATACGCGCATCGGTAATCTAATAGGCAAAAAACCTGTTGGATTTTATAGTTGGGATTTGGAGTGTTTGCAAGAGGTTACACTAAGTGCCAGAGCAGAAGCACCTATTCAACAACAGGAGATGATTGAGCAGCTTTTACAAAAACTCAATGAGGCGATGTTGTTGACATAGCGAATTAGAAAACTACTAAATATGGAGCCAGTATTTTGTTGTTAAATCGTATCTTCTTTAAAGTATTCCTCTTTTATAAAATGTTATAGGATTGTTGTTCACATATTCCAAAAGCTCATTTAATGGGTACATAAATAAGATGGAATCTATTGCCGCTTTACTGGCAGCTCCTCCCCCATTTTCATCCATTTCTACCATGTCCATTACCTTTTTAAAAATAACTTTTTCAGCAGAGGAATCATATCGAACAGCCCGAGCATATATTTCAGTTATAATGCGATATTTGATAGCATACAGCAATTTAGAAGTTTTAGTGAACCACTTTTTAGCTGAAAAGTGGTATATTCTCGAAGAATAGTTGAAGATTACCGAAACATATACGTGTACTACTTTTCAAGCTAAAAAGTGGTGCGTTTGAAAAATCAGAATATTATTTGGCAATAGGATGGTGACTTACCTTACATCCAAGCACTTTATCGGTTTTTAACATGAAAGGTATATGGAAATGAGTGAACAGCGTGATTGATTGGTAAATGTTTGATTCTACCCTACCCTTCCATATTATCTGTTATATTATCCAACAGCATATGGGATTCCTTTCATACGCTCATTTACTGAGGGGTATCTTAGAATTGTCAAGTTCATTTAATTTTTACAGGAATCCCCATTTTTTCAAACATATCTTTAGCACTCACCACCTTGTCGGGTTCTTTGATGGATTGACTGATGAAAAACTTGAAGTAGTTTTCACTCATGCCGATGATAGAATTTTCAATCATCGAATCAAAATTTGCCATTAATTGACCGTTGCCTAATTCTTTATATTGGTCAATAATTTTGGCTTTGATGGCAGCGTGTATTTTGGGGAATTTCTTTTTGAATTCATTGAATTCAAAAGATTTGCCTTCAAAAGGATTGGGTTCTTTCTTTTCTTCAAAATTTAAACGCTGTTGTTTGTATTCATTGGCTTCGTTTTCACCATCAAATATTTTAAATAAAACCTTCTCTATTTTCTTTTCACGGCTGTTTTCATACTTATAGTTGATGTCAAAATAGAGAGTTGTTCGCCCGTTGATTTCCTGTTGAGCTACATCTAAAACCTTTTGTCTGAAATTATTGAAACGTGGATATTTATCTTCTACTCCGAGCAATGATTTTAATTCTTCGATAGTGAAGGCGGCTTCTGTAAAGGCATTGTATTCTTTACTCCGATTTCTTTTGGCTTTAAGTATTTGAAATAGGCGTATGGAATGACCACTTTTCATGTGTCTTACTTCATAAATATTGATTTGTACATATTCTTTTAGTTCTAACAAAAAAGGAAGGGCATCTTGTGAAAATCTAAACTTGATGGCTGCCCCCTCAGTATCTTCGACCGGTACGACACTTTGAAACCAGTTGTATCCTGCTTCCATAGGCGTGCCCTTGTAATGTACTGTGCTTTTATGAAAGAATTTTTTATCTAAAAGCGAAAAGCACAACTCTCTAATATCTTTATAAGACGAGCCCCATTTTTTATCATCCTCTTTTAGAATGCGCTCAATATCCTTGATAGAAGCTATCACATTATCTTTTTCTTTTTCCAAATTCGCAATGAGGAAAAGCATTGTCTTTTGCTAACGATTATTAAGACCAGTATAAAAAAATAATTTTATAACAAAACCCTAATTAAGTAGTCTATCCAAATGATAAGTCATTGTAAATCAATTAGTTATGTTTATTATAACAAAGTTATTTGATTTTCTTTCGGAGTTTGTTATAATCCCCCTAATTAGGTAGTTTATCTAACCCTAAGTAAGTAGTCGTTCAACCCTAAGTAGGTAGTCGTCGACCGCTATAACTTATTGGTTTTCAATTAGTTAGTGTCCGTCCATTTAGTCAAGAAAAGGATTCATAATCAAAAATCTGCAAATAGATTTAGAACAAAGGTAATGAAAAGCGGAAAAGAATAAGACCTTTGAGAGATGAAGATGGTATTATTTGAAAGCTTTAAAACTCAGACAGCCCAAGCGGATTGGAGTAAGAACCTTGAATTAGGCTTGTTGGATTGTATATTGGAGTCACATCCTGAATTATTGGAGTATGTAAGAGCCGATATAACGCGTGGACTGAAAGAGAGTAATTTTGGACGCAAGGATACGCCGAGTGTTGAACAGATACTACGAGCTGCCTTGTTTAAAGAGATACGGGGCTTGGATTATAGAGGCTTAGAATACGCCCAGTCGGACTCAAGGATATGTGGACGGTTCATAAAATTAGATGCGACCCGCCCGTATAGTTTTCAGATGTACCAATCCTACATCAGTAAGGGTTTGATTTATCGGTCTGTAATTGGAAAGGATGGGAACATTTTAAAAGTAAAGTCCTCTTTAGTGTCATTGCTTATAACATCAGAGTCATGACTGCTGCCTTGATAAAGCAACTTTGAGGTACTAAAGATGCTTTTTAGGCAATCAGCGGGAGATAAGTCTGTCTTATCCACTCATTTTGACTTGAAAATTACAAAATAGATTAAGATTTCAATGGCATATCGGATTAAAAATAGAAATTCTTGTTTCTTAATTGGCGATATTAAAAATATGTAATAAATTACTATGCCTTGTTCGACTAAATGGACAGACACTAATTAACTTGATGGCATTAATATCCGACATTTCCCACGCCAAAGTTAAAAAAAATATTTTTTTTTAACTTTGTGTCATGTATAGTAGTAAACAACTTGACCACTTGGGCTTAGTAAGTGGAATGATAGACGAATGAGGATTTGTAAGTCAAATAGATTCGTTGATGAGCGTTCAGAACAAAGAGCGCGATTTAAGCATTGGCACAATATGTAAAGCATTGATAATAAATAAATGGCTTAGGATTTGTTCAGCGGACGTTGTATATGGTGCCAAGTTTTTTTGATGACAAACCGATAGAGCATTTGTTAGGCAAAGGCATTAAGTCCGAACAACTGAACGACACAACGCTTGGTCGCGCCTTAGACGACATCCATAAATATGGATGTACAGAATTATATGCTGGTTTAGTGCCCCAAATATGCAAAGTTTTAGGTTTAGAAGGCGGTCCAGTACACATGGATAGCACGGATTTCCATGTAGATGGCGTGTATAATAGTCGCAAAGAGGCGGTAGAAGAAGGGGTTATTCACTTACGACAAGGGTATAGCCGCGACCATCGTCCAGACTTAAACCAAGTCGTTTTGAACCTTATCGTAGAGAATAAGGCAGGCATTCCGCTACACATGGCAGGTTTAGACGGCAATATGAGTGATAAAGTGGCTTTTCAGCAAACAATAGAAGAGCATATTCGTCAATTGCAGAGCGTTACGCAGTTCAGTCATTTGGTCATGGATAGTGCTGGTTATACCGAAAAGAGCCTAAAATCCTGTGGCGATACCTTGCTTTGGGTCAGTCGAGTGCCTGAAAATTTTGCAGCGAGCAAAGAAGTTATCGCTGGGAGCTACGATAATTGGCAAAAGTTAAGCGAAGGGTATGAATATGTGGCTTTGGAACGTACAGTATATGAGATTCAACAACGTTGGTTATTGGTGTTTTCACAAGCCGCCTATGAGCGAGAAATGATAAGCCTTCGGAAAGATTTTGCGAAAAAAAGTGAAGCTGAATTTAAGGCATTTATCAAACTTTGTCATGAAGTACATGACAGTAAAGATGCAGCACAGAAAGCGTTTGATATGTTTTTAAAAAAGTGTAAATACTTATCTGTCAATCAGTTAGATTTTGAGAACGTGGTTTTAGGTTTCTAAAAGACCCACAATTTTTGGCTTCTACTATTTTTGTTAAAAAACCAGAACGAGTAGAGGCCTTATTGTTCATTATGACCACCTGTTTAACCGTTTATGCCGCAATAGAACATCGAATTAGACAGCAATTAGAACAAAATGATTTAACTTTTCCTAATCAATTAGGCAAACAAGTCAAAAATCCAACGGCACGTTGGGTTTTTCAATGCTTTTCTAATATCTCTTTACTGTTTAATGATACAATAGAAAACCCTCTAATCCTAAACAGCAATTTCCGCTTTGACAATTCTATGACAAAACTATTTTTAAAAATCGTCAAAAATGTAGTTTTTTTACTAAAAATAAGCATTTTTTAGCGAAAA
>JAYUUR010000424.1:0-3265 GCA_043754475.1 Saprospiraceae bacterium
GTTCTCACGGCAGAATTGGTAAAATTCTTCGTCGCTCATCGGTTGAACAGTTTTTAATTGCATTGTTGCCATTTTCTAAGATTTTAATTATCAAAATTATTACAAATATAAATCATTACAATTAAAAAAGCCACCCCTCAGTATAATACCTTCGGAATGGCTTTTTTTTAATTAGGAGTGAAGAATTAGGAATTAGGAATTAATTTAAGTTTTTTTCATGAGTTTTCTTACTGCTTTCAGAATCTCATCTACAGGTTTGGTTTCCTTGCTTTTATAGGTTTTCAAAACCTTTTCAGTGAATTCATCAAAAGCCGTTTCGGGGTCGTCTTTGCTATTTAATTCAAAAGCGAGATTGTAATTGAATGCTTTTTGAGCGTCTTCGATGCGTTTATCGGTCTCCGCTTTCTTAAAATAACGGATAACTTCCTTTGGAAATCTTTCCATCAAACGCATATTAAACTTACCTAAGCTATCCGCCAAGCCGGCTTCGGTGGCATACCAGTTAGTGTAAAATAGAATATGCATATATAAAGGACGCGTTTCTGCATCACCACCCGTTGATTTTTCCAAAATCGTCATGGTGATTTTATCGTTTTTCAACTGCCTTTTTCCGTTGATGATTTCAGCGGCTTCTGGAATCAAATAATTAATGACCAACATGGAATCCAACGATTTTCCCAATATCATTTTCATTTTTACAGGGTATTCGTCTTCATTGACTGCTTTCTTTTTATTTTTTTGACCGAAAGCCGTGATGGACAGGGCTGTCAGTGTGAGGATGAAAATTAATCTCATTTTATTTTATTTTTTAGTTATAAATAAGTTTTTGGAAATACTGAATTAAAGGTGAAAATTAAATAGGAAACCCCATATTTCACATTATTTCTAATTTAATTATCAGTCAATGATTAACTTTTTTGTCAATTGCCCCGCTTCGGTTTGGATATGGATAAAATAAATGCCTTTCGGCTGAAGGCTTATATCCATTGAAATTTCTTTTTGATTCTGTAAAATAGGTGTTTTCAAAATCATTTCACCTAAAACGTTGAAAACACTTAAATTATTTAAACCATTTAAAGGATTGGATTTCAAAATATTATCCTGATTGATTGAAATAATAAAATGCCCTTTCGTCGGATTTGGATATATGTTGAAAGCCTCGTTTGGTAATTCGTTGATGCCGCTGATATTTTTAAAATTAGCGACTAAATTTACTGCTAAGTTCCCCACTGCATATTTGAATGTAGAATCCGTTGAAATTATCGCTCCATTATTTGTCCAGTTAGCAAATCTCCAACCAGAATTAACATTGGCTTTCAAAACTGCCGTGTCGCCTGTGAAAAACAAGCCGCCGCCAGACGTTTTACCCCCCTCAGTAGGGGAGGCTGTGGTGGCGATATTGAGCGCAGTTTGGTAGGTAAGTGGGCATTTATTCCAATCTTGAGTGACCAATATTTTAGTAAAAGCCTGTTTATAAGATGTCAAATCCAAAATGCGATTCGCTACGCCTGTACTGTTCGCAACACCACAACCCAAGAGGTCGAAGCGGGCTGATTCAGCGTTGGATGCTCTGGTCGTTGCGTCCGTCCAAGTATCGTTCTTGAGAAATTTATATTGATAAATTTTGTTTAAAATCGTATCGGTAAAGGTGTAATAACCATTGATAAGTCCTTGCATTTTAATGGCTTTTGCATCCCAATTGCTTGTAAAACCGGCATCTTTTTGAAAATCACCTGCTATTTGGACACTTGTTGCCCTCACAGTATCCAATTTGAACCTAAAAGTGACCACAATCGGCACATTACTGAGGGGGGCTTCGCACAGCACGTTGAAGAATACAAACGCCGTATCGCACTCCTCTTTATCATTGCAAATGCGATAAGTGAGGGTGTCTTTTCCGCAAAAATTAAATAAAGGCACATATTGCAAACTATCAACAGTGTTAAAAGCAATAGAGCCATTTTTAGGTGCTTTGGTCACCCCGAGGGCTAATAAATTGCCGTTGAGACGGTCATTTACTGAGGGGGTAAAAATGACAGACTGATTTTTAGAAGTGGTTACGAAATCGCTGGAAGCTACGGGCGCAAAAATGGAAATATTGCCACAAGCTATGTCTATATATATGGTCGCCGTATCGCAGGAGTTTTCGCCGTTGCAAATAAAATATACCAGCGTATCGCGTGCGCCACAATAATTGGGCTGAGGCATATATATAAGTGTATCCGACGATTGGAAAGCGATGGAACCATGTTTGGGTGTGCTGACGATGCCCAAAACTTGGAGCGTGCCATTTATTTTGTCATTGGCAGTTGGCTTAAAATAGACAGCTTTATTTCTGAGCGTTGAAACGGTATCGTCGATGGCATCGGGTCTAATAAATGATTCCGCTTTTTTTATATCAGCAGAAAAAATACTACTCGGATTGCCAATGAAAAATAAAGAGAAAAAGAAACCAATGAGAATAGAACGGTGAGTGAAAAGTGTAGTCATATGATTAAAATTTAACGTTTAGATGTTATTTAAATCAAAGGCGTAAAGATAGCCGATTTTGCTGCAATAGGCTTCTTTTCATGATTTAATGGTATATTTTACATAGAAAAGGGTATTTTTTCGATGATAATATTTCTATACTGAGGGGGTAAAAACTGTTTTAACTCAAAGATTTTTCATGAAAAACACATTATCCACTTGCATACGCGGGAAATTTTCAGGTAAATCATTAGGCTGAATTAATGTGAAACCATTCTTATCATAAAAACGATGCGAGGCTTTTAGTTTATCAAAAGTGCCGAGATATAGAGCATTCATGCCATTTTCAAGAGCAACATTTTGTAAAATATGCAATAAAGATGCAGCCACACCTTTATCGCTGCCCCGATAATCCGCTCTGACAAACATCTTCCGAATAGTGCCAAAAGATTGACCGACATCTATTAATGCTATTGTGCCGACGACTTCATCTTCTTCATTGAGAGCACACCAAAAATTACCGTTTTTTTGCTGATAAAATGTATCAATATTCATCAAATCGGGCTGGTCTTGTAGGGTAATCGGCACACCAAATTCGCCTTGTTGGATGGAGGTGATGAGCGTTGCAATGGCGTCTTTGAATGAGGGTTGGTAGGTGGTGATTTTAATCATATTTTGTTTAATTATTCTGAAAACTTCGAAGATTTTTTAAAGCCATAGCAAAAGGGTTAAAACAGGTATTTTTGCAAGGAAAACACATGAAATGCTAATTGAAAAATCCTGTAGTGACCCAATA
>JAYUUR010000425.1:0-9809 GCA_043754475.1 Saprospiraceae bacterium
ATTATAAATGTTAAATGGGTTAGGTTTAGTAAACGGTTTTTTGTTTTTTTGCAAAAAACCGTTTACTAAACCTAACCTTTCAAAAATGACTTTTAAAAACATCATCGGACAGCAAAAAGCGAAGCAAATACTGAGGGGTATGGCGGATGGCGAAAGAATGCCACATGCCTTGCTGCTGCTCGCTCCGCAAGGTGCAGGAGGTTTGCCTTTGGCGATGGCTTATGCCCAATATATTCTATGTGAAAATAAGGCGGATGGCGAACCATGTGGCGTTTGCAACGCTTGTGTCAAAGCTAAAAAAATGATTCATCCCGATATTCATTTTTCTTATCCGACAATTGGTTCAAAGACCGTAGCCACCCATGTACTCAAACAGTGGCGCGAAGCAATTGCTCAAAATCCCTATCAAAATGCCAATCAATGGCTTGAAAAACTGGATGCTGAAAATAAACAGGGCAACATTCCCGTAGCCGAGTGCGTAGAAATCGTGAAAAAATTGAGCCTTAAAACGTTTGAGGCATCGCATAAAATACTCATCATGTGGTTGCCCGAATATTTAGGAAAAGAAGGCAATCGCCTCTTGAAATTGATTGAAGAACCACCCGATGAGACGCTTTTTATACTCGTGGCTGAAAATCAAGATTTGATTTTGAACACTATTTTAAGCCGTTGTCAATTGGTCACTTTAGCACCGTTGAGCGATGAAGAGGTTAAAAATGGTTTGATGGAGGTGAGTCATGGAAGTAATCCAATGCTTTCAAATATCAAAATTCAGTTGGATGAAAATGAGGCAGAAGCCATTTCACATTTGGCAGAAGGCAATTTCAACGAAGCCATGCTCCTTTCACAAACCGCTGAGAATAATAATGCAACGCTGTTTCTCGATTGGATGCGCACTTGTTTCAAGGGAAATGGTGTAGAATTGGTGAATTGGGTAGATAAATTCGCTGGTATTGGGCGTGAAAAACAGAAATTGTTTTTAAAATATGGTTTACATTTTTTACGCGAGCTCATGGTTTTGACTACTACGGGCAACGAAAATCTAAGGCTTCGAGGCGAGGAATTAAGCACCGCTCTGAAAATGAAAAACATCATTAATTTCAATAAAATAGAACCGATGGCTGCGTTATTTGATGAGTGCAGTTATTTTGTAGAAAGAAATGCTAATCCCAAGATATTATTTTTAGATGCGAGTATAAAAATGAACAAAATACTGAGGGGGTAAACGATTTCGGATTTCGGATTTCGGCACACCATCACTAAAATCCGAAACCCCAAATCCAAAATATAATGAGGGGGTCATAATGCCCATTTTTAAAGGACATTCAAAGCATTATTGTCGAAGATTAGACTCATACCTTAGAGATTTGGCTATTTTTGAGAAATATTTTATTAGTTTTGCATTTTATACCTTAAAATATATAAATAAATGGCTTGTGCAAGTTGTGGCGTAGGAAAAGAAGGGAAGCCGGGTGGTTGCAGCGGAAATTGTAGTGGCGGTTGCAACAGAATGAACACTTTCGATTGGCTCTCTGAATTAGATATACATGATGTCGGCGATTTTGATCTCGCAGAGGTGAGTTTCAAAAATGGCGCGCGTAAAGAATTTTTTCATAACCCAAGCTACACGCACGTCACTACGGGCGATTGGGTTTTGGTAGAGGTACCTGGCGGTGGCGGCTTCGATGTTGGAAAAGTGACCCTCTGTGGCGATCTTGTTCGGATGCAGATGAAGAAGAAGGGCATTAAAGAAGGCTCTCTTTTTCAAAATGTTATTCGAAAAGCCAATCAGCGAGATGTCGAAAAACATGATGAAATCCGTGGTACAGAACGCGATATGATGATTCGCGCGCGGGCAGTAGCGCGTACACTCGACCTCGACATGAAAATCGGTGATGTCGAATATCAAGGCGACGGACGTAAAGCGACTTTCTACTACACTGCCGATGGGCGTGTGGATTTCCGCGAATTGATTCGGCATTACGCCAAAGAATTTAAGGTGAAAATTGAAATGCGACAAATCGGTGCCCGTCAAGAGTCATCGCGTTTGGGTGGCATTGGTTCATGCGGACGGGAATTGTGTTGCTCGACTTGGTTGAGTGATTTCAAAAGTGTTTCCACTACGGCTGCGCGTTATCAGCAACTCGCTATCAATCAAGCCAAACTGAGTGGTATGTGCGGACGCCTGAAATGCTGCCTCAACTATGAATTAGATACCTATCTCGATGCCCTCGAAGACTTCCCTCGAAACCCTGAAAGGCTCAAAACCCAAGCAGGTTCAGCCGTTTTGATAAAAACAGATGTCTTTAGAGCCTTGATGATTTATACTTTTGAATCGGGTCCTGAGCGTGGTAAATTTTATACCCTCGGTGTAGCAGATGTAAAGGAGGTGCTCAAAATGAATGAGCGTGGTGAAATGCCACCTGATTTTAAAGCCCTTCAAGCTATCCCAAGTGCTGCAAAACATGGTGCAGGCGGTGAAGAAGGTGAAGACGAGGATGAAGTGGTTGATTACGGAGGTGATTTAGTCGGCGCCATAGAGTTGCCTGATGATAAAAAGAAGAAAAAGAAGAAAAAGAAAAAGCCATTTGACCGCAATACTGAGGGGAGACCTGATAACAGACCTGCCAATAATAGCAATGCAGGCAATAATAATGCAGGTTCAAATGAAGTAAGGAACAATAACAATCCGCCTAAAAAAACAAACGAGCCTATTAAAAAAACGGGTGATAATAACAATAGACCCAATAATAATAGACCGAATAACAATCCTGATAAACCGGGAGATCCGCCGCGCGAAAAGCGAGATTTCAAGGACAATAGGCGTTTTAAGGATAATAAACCTGATAATCGGGATAACAGACCAGACAATCGGGATAACAATAGACCTGATAATCGGGATAAAAATGATAGTGATAAATAATAAACAGTACTTATGAAATACGATGTTGTCATTATTGGTTCAGGACCCGGCGGCTATGTTGCAGCTATTCGATGCGGACAATTGGGCTTGAAAACGGCTATTATCGAGCGATATAATACACTCGGTGGTACTTGCCTCAACGTGGGTTGCATTCCTTCAAAAGCACTTTTGGATTCTTCGGAGCATTATCACAATGCTGCACATAAATTTACGACTCATGGCATAGACATAAAAGGCAGTCTTGAAATCAATATGCCTCAAATGATTAAACGGAAAAATGAAGTCGTAGAGCAGACAAGCAAGGGTGTTGAATTTTTAATGAAAAAAAATAAGATAGACGTTTATACAGGTCATGGTTCATTTTTAACGGCTAATAAAATTCAAGTTAAAAAAGCAGATGGCTCGGTAGAGGAACTTGAAACAGATAAAACCATCATTGCAACAGGTTCAAAACCGATAGTGCCATCTAATTTTAATTATGATAAAAAACGTGTTATCACTTCCACCGAAGCCTTGAATATTATGGATGTGCCTAAGAGTATGGTGATAATCGGTGGTGGTGTGATTGGTTTGGAGTTGGGTTCGGTTTATGCGCGTTTGGGTACTGAGATTCACGTTATCGAGTTTATGGATAGAATCATACCGACGATGGATGGCGATTGTTCAAAGGAATTGCAAAAGTCACTGAAAGATTTAGGGGTGAAATTCTACTTGAAACATGCCGTGACGAATGTAACAGGTACCGAAAATTCTGTAACAGTAGAATATAAAAAACGAGACACCGAAGACCCCCTCAGTATAGAAGCCGATTATTGCCTCGTAGCGATTGGTCGCCGCCCTTATACCGACGATTTAGGTCTTGAAAACGCAGGTGTCAAGAAAGATGAACGTGGCAGAATAGAAGTAGATGGTTATTTAGAAACCAATGTGAAAGGCATTTATGCTATCGGCGATGTTATAGAAGGAGCTATGTTAGCACATAAAGCTGAAGAAGAAGGCGTTTTTGTAGCGGAAAGCATTGTTGGGCAAAAGCCACATATTAACTATCTATTAATTCCGGGTGTTGTCTATACATGGCCTGAAGTGGCGGCAGTTGGCTACACCGAAGAGCAATTGAAAGAAAATGGTACACCTTATAAAGTAGGCAAATTCCCTTTCAAAGCCCTCGGGCGCGCTCGCGCGAGTATGGATACTGAGGGGATGGTGAAAGTATTGGCGCATAAGGAAACGGATGAAATTTTGGGCGTGCACATGGTCGGACCTCGCACCGCAGATATGATAGCGGAAGCTGTGGCGCTCATGGAATTTAGAGCATCCGCAGAAGACGCTGCTCGCATGAGTCATGCACATCCTACCTACACCGAAGCATTTAAAGAAGCCTGTTTAGCAGCTACTGCGAATAGAGCGTTGCATATTTAAGCAATTTCAAAAGAATGTTAATACGTAGATTTGCATTGTACTTTAAAAATGACTGTTTTGAAAAAAAATATCCTCAACATTTTAAAATTCTCCTTGTTTCTCGGTGTTGGTGTGGCGATTATGACTTGGTTTTATCGAGGTCAGAATGCGGCATTTCAAGAGGAATTGCGCTTGCAAAATGTAGAACCGTATCCCCTCATCAATAAACTTATCAATGATTTTAGGTCAGCCAATTTATTTTGGATAGCGACGACCCTGTTGGCTTTTAGCATCAGCAATTGGAGTCGGGCAATTCGTTGGAATATGCTGATTCATCCGTTGGGTTATCGCCCAAAAACGTCCAATGCATTTTTTGCAGTCAATATCAGTTATCTCACTAATTTATTTATCTCAAGAGCGGGTGAAGTCGTCCGTGCAGGGTCATTGGCGCGCGTTGAAAATATATCAGTCAGTAAAGTAATGGGAACAGTCGTAGTGGATAGGATTTTGGATATGGCAACCCTTTTAATAATAGTTGCTTTTAGTTTTTTAATAGAATATGATGTTTTATGGGGCTTTTTAGATAAAAATATAGGGAAAGGCGATGGTTCATTTCGATTATTTCAACACCCTATTTTTCTGTTAATCATCGGATTAGGCATACTTTCCCTTGTATTACTCTTTGTTTTTAGAAAAAAAATATCAGAAATACCCATTGTTCAGCGTGTTTGGCATATTGTAGAGAAATTTACTGAGGGGTTAAAAACCATCAAAAAAATTGAAAACCTACCCGTCTTTATATTTCATTCCCTCAATATTTGGGTCATGTATTATATGATGACCTACCTCTGTTTTTTCGCTTTCGCACCCACTGCTCACCTCGCGCCGATAGCTGCGCTAACCGTTTTTGTATTTGGCACTTTTGGCATCGTCATCCCTTCTCCTGGAGGCATGGGCACGTATCATGTGTTGGCAACGGCGGCGTTAGTGATTCATGGTGTGAACAGCAACGACGCCTTTTCATTTGCCAATATCATGTTCTTTTCTATTCAAATTTTTTATAATCTTGTAGCTGGTGTTACTTCTATTATTTTATTGAGGGTGTTAAATAAAAAAGATACCCCCCTCAGTATAGAGCCAATTTTAGAAGAAATTGCGAAAACAACTTAACAATACTTCAATTTTAAAAAACTCTCTTATCTTCGCTATTAAGCAATCATTATGGGCTAATGGCATTTTTTAAATTCGGAAAAACAGCATCGGATAAAACGACCGACGAGGAAATCGTTGAGCGTATTTTAAAAGGCGAACTGCATTTGCAGGAGTTGCTCTACGACCGCTATTCCGCTAAAATATTTCATAAATGCCTCAGCATCATCAAAGACAGAGAAGCTGCCAAAGATTGTACGCATGATATTATGGTCAAAATATTCATGAAATTGGGCGATTTTAAGGGGAAATCCGCTTTTTCGCTTTGGGTGCACTCTATTTCCTACAATTATTGCATGGATTATTTGAGTAAACAAAAGCGATTGGATTTTAGTGATTACTCCGACCATGAATACGAAGCCGTTGCCAACGACGACGAATCGCTTGAAAGCAAGCTCCTTCAAGACCTCAAACTCACTCAACTCGAAGTCGTTTTTGAGCAACTCACACCCGATGAAAAAATAATTTTGATGATGCGCTACCAAGACGGTTTGAGTGTCAAAGACATTTCAGATACGCTCAAAGTGGGAGAATCCGCTGTGAAAATGCGTCTTAAACGCAGTCGCGATCATTTGGCAGAATTGATTAATATATTGGATAAAAAATCAAACAGATAATGATAAATCAAGAAAAAAACCTCACGAGCCTTTTCCAACAGCTCGGCAATAAAAGTGAAAAATCGGAAGCACCCGATTTGAAGTTGAAAGACGCCGTATTCAGCACTATTGACGCAACGGCTTTGGTAGCTGACATCGTGGATTTATTCACTTTCAAATTCATACAAGCGCAAGCGGAAGTGTTGGATTCATTGCCCAACAGCGAATATGGCAATGAAAAACAGAAGCTATTTAAATATTTAGAGAAAAAATTCAAAGAAAAAGACACTTTTGAGGATGAATACTGAGGGGGTATCTTTTGTAAATACATATCGGATACTTCAAAAGTATCCGATATGTTACTCAATTTAGAAGTGACGATTAAAAATAAAAAAGTCTTTTAATAATATACATAAAATATTGAAAATGAACGACTTACAAAGGTTGTGGGATATATTTTTAGAATCCCTTCGAGTATTTGGAGAAAAATTTATGGACACTATTCCCGGTCTTTTATTGGGCATTATTGTGTTGCTCATTGCTTGGCTTTTGGCGCGTATTATTTCATCAGGCTTTGAGCGACTGCTGAAAACAGTGAAGTTCGACCAATTCGCCGAGCGCATGAAATTGACCACATTTCTGAATCAAATGGGCATTCAAATGTCGCCGAGTGCCCTGATTGGGCGATTTATCTATTGGATTTTCGTCCTGTTGATCATTGCCTCTGCTGCTGAAACCTTGAATTGGACAGCCGTGTCGTATCAAATTCAAAGGTTTCTGGATTATGTCCCTAATTTGGTGACAGCCATTTTGGTTTTCATTGTGGGAGCCTATTTGGCTTCACTCGTGCGGGATTTCGTGAGGAGTTCGACCAATTCGTTGGGCATCAGCACAGGTCGGATTTTGAGCACTGTTATTTATTATGTGCTTTTCATCATGGTCGTTTTGACCGCTATGGAGCAAGCGAAGATTGATACCAAAATTCTCTCTACCAATTTGCTCATCATCATAGCCGCCATCATGCTGGCTGCGGCGATTTCTTATGGCTTTGCTTCAAAGGATGTTTTATCCAATATCCTCGCAGGATTTTTTATAAAAAGAACTTTCCAAAAGGGAATGATGATAGAAATTGATTCTATCAGAGGAACTATCATTGAAATTACAAACATCGCTGTGACATTACAACTCACTGATAATGAACGTATTGTGATTCCATCGCAACAATTTTTGACTGGTAAAGTGAAAATTGTAAAGGAAGATTAGGTTAGGTTTTTAGCTTAGGTTTAGGCAAACGTTTTTTTTGTCATTCCGTAAGAATCTCTATTGTGCATTCGTAAAGGTAAAAAGAGATTCCTATTGAATGACAAAAAAAACATCCCGACAGCTATACAAAGCCTCGGGATGTCGCATCAAAAAAACAGCAGGATATTAAAACGAAATAAAAATTTTAAAATTGACTAATCCGACGAATCACTTTATACAACTTAGTGTACTCGTTCACATCTTCAATGAATGGGTCAAATTCCAAATAATTGGCTGAAATCAATTTTATTTGAATGACACGACCTGCACGATTTTTAATGACTTGTGCATATTTTATCCAAACATTCCCGTTGGTGCGGATAGCATATATTTCATTATCTTTTATGTCTTGCAAACTGCCCACTTCTCTACAAATAACAATATCGCCATTGCTGATAATAGGCTCCATAGAGTTACCGCTGATTGGGAAAGCGACCAAATTGCCACCTGAAATACCCGGTATGGCGAAAAAACTATTGTTTTCACGTGTAAAACTGCTTGTATCTACGGCAGTACCTGCGAAAGCTTCTACGCTGGTGAAAAGAATATTACCACCCTTCGTTTCGCCTGTCATAAACATATTGTAGAGCTTGCTTTCAGGCATATCATTATCGAAAGGTGTACCCATACCTTCAATGAGATAATCTTCATTGACGCTGTAAGCACGGCAAAAAGCACGGGCTTGACCATAATCGATGACGCGTTTGTTGCCGTCATCGAGGTAGGCGCGGATAATGTGTCCGTAGCTTTTATTGCCCAATATTTTTTCTGCTACATCACCGACGCCCTTACCATTGCGGTCGTTTTTGATGATGGTGCCTCGGTCTTCAAGCATCTTGAAAACCTTTACAAATCTTTCGTTGAGTACGACTCTATCTTCACGTATCATAGTGATTCACGTTTGAGTTATGAAAAATTGTTTTAAAATTTGTTGCATTTGCTTTTTAAACATTTCCAACATTTAACGGTTCAAAGTTAAAACAATTATTTTTTATAAACAAATTTTTTCAAAATAAATGTTGTCTTTTGTTTCAAATTTTTTTTTAAAATATTTTAAACTCTTGTAAAAACGGCATTTATACTGAGGGGGTATCATGATAATAAATTCAGATAAAAGTTTTAATTTTATTATAAAATATTGATAATCAATTATTTGCAATAAATTACAAGTCTTTATAAGCTAACCAAATTCTTTTTATTCATCTACTTATAATTATTGCTATTTGTTTTTGTTTTAAAAAGACTTGCAACATTTTCATTTGAAAATAATAATTTGTTGGTATTGCAATTTTTATAAATAATAGCTAAATTGAGGTATTTGAACTCACCAAGTTCTCTTTTTGTTTACTAAATAAATAAAGTTGACACTTTAATTTTAAATACTTTTTTTACCTTCATCGTCTAATTAATTAACCGTTTATTGTTCACATTTCACATTTTAAATTTAAAAAAGAAAATAATATGAAAAATGGCATTTTCATCGCAGCGTTTTTATCGCTCGCTCTATCCACTCAAGCACAAGACCTCATTAAAAAAACGGATGGCACTGTTATAAAAGGTAAGGTCGTTTCGTTTCAAAATAATCGCCTTGTGATTATGCAAGAGGACGAGACCGAAATGACGCTGCCGCGCAAAGCTGTCGCTGAAATCAAATTTGACTTTGCGGATAATAAATCCGTGACGACGAAAGGCGAAGCAACATCTCCCATTGCAACTGCAACTGAAACGCCTATTCCGACCTCATACGCTGCAACGCCACCCCCTGCAAAAACCAAAGCACCCGATGCTACACGCTACGAAGCACCCACTCAAATCCAAGCACCTGCGCCAATCGTGACGTCAAAAAGCGTATCGGCAGTAGAAAGTCCAGGTGAAATAATCGGTTTAGAAAATCGCACGTTTTTGTCAGCCACCAAATTTAAAGAGCAAGCTATAGGCTCAGGTCGTATAGCAGTCACCATTTGTTTGAATGCGGATGGTTCAGTAAGCAGTGCTAAATTTAAACCAGCAGGCTCTTCAACGCTTGATGCGAATCTCATCAGCCGTGCCGTTCAGAATGCCAAAGAATTGAAGTTTTCAAAAGGTGAAAATGGCGAATGTGGCGTGATTACTTATAGATTTAATTTGTAAAAACCATTTTGACTGATTAAATATAAACCTAACAAGGGTTTTGAGACCCTTGTTAGGAACGAGAAATAAATAAAAGCGTGTTTTAAGAATTGTATCTTTGCACCAAAACTGGAACAATGATAGAAAAATATCCGACACAAGTTGAGCATCAAATGTACTGACAACTCCGAAGATATTTATACAGAAGTAACCCGTGTGTGAAAAAGACGTAGACAGGAACAATAAAAAGTAAAAGATAAAAAAAAACTAAT
>JAYUUR010000426.1:0-9768 GCA_043754475.1 Saprospiraceae bacterium
TTATTTAAAAGGGCTAAAGCAACTCAATCTAAATATAAAATAAATTCATCATAAATTAGCAATATTCAATTTTATCCTAATTTAACAAAGTCAAGTTAATCATCTTTTTATTTTAAAAAATATATGGAACCACTCTTCTTGACCGACAAAACAAAAGCACTGCTGCCTATTATCAAACAATTCGTTCAAAAAGAGTTAGTGCCTCTTGAAACGGCAGCTTTTCTGACGGGCAAATTTACGAATGTAGAACCATTTTTGAAAGAGAAACGCGAAATGGTGAAGCAAGCAGGTTTATGGGGTTTGCAACACCATCTGACCCTTTGCGAGTTTGGGCAAGTGAGTGAGGTATTAGCCATGTCGCCTTTCGGGCATTACGTTTTTAATTGCCAAGCACCTGATATTGGTAATATGGAATTACTCGAACGGTTTGGTTCTGATTTTTTGAAAAATCAATATCTCGAACCTTTAAAAAATGGATTGATTCGCTCATGTTTTGGCATGACTGAACCACAAAATGCCGGCTCAAATCCAACGAAATTGGATACAATCGCTCAAAAAGAAGGCGATTCCTATATTATCAATGGGAGAAAATGGTTCACAACGGGGGCAGATGGGGCATCATTTTGTATTGTCATGGCGGTTACTACTCCCGATGCACCACCGCACAAACGCGCTTCACAGATAATAGTACCCACCAATACTGAGGGGTATCGCCGAATCAGAAATATCAGCATCATGGGTGATGAAGGTGATGGTTGGGCGAGTCATTCGGAAGTAGAGTTTATCAATTGCCGCGTACCTATTGCGAATCTTATTGGTACTGAGGGGGCTGGTTTTTTGCTCGCACAGGAAAGGCTGGGCCCGGGCCGGATTCATCATTGTATGCGCTGGATAGGTATTGCCGAACGAGCTTTTGACATCATGTGCCGTCGAGCATTAGGGCGCGATATGGGTGATGGCACTCGTCTATCTGATAAGCAAATTATACAATTATGGATAGCTGAAAGCCGAGCGGAAATTGATGCAGCACGGTTGATGGTCTTACGCACCGCTAAAATGATAGATGAAGTAGGGGCAGCCGCGTCTCGCAATCAAATATCTGAAATCAAGTTCTTTACTGCTAAAATAATGCTTGATGTAGTGGATAGAGCCATCCAAACCGGTGGTGCAGCAGGCATTACGGACGAGTTTTTACTCTCCTTTTGGTATCGCCATGAACGAGGCGCCCGGATATACGATGGCGCGGATGAAGTCCACAAAATGTCATTAGCTAAAAGTATTTTGAAAAGTTATTCATAAATTGAATTAAGATTTAGGGTGATAATCGGCTTAGTTGTCACAAAGTTTCAACTATCGGTATAGTATTGTATCAAATAATTTAGGTAGTTTTTGAATAAGCCATTTTTTAAATTTAAATAAAAAAGTTATTAGTAACATACTGATAGTCAAGCACATAAATTTGATTAAAATAAATATTTAATTTAATTCTATCAATAGCTTTACAAAGGCTCTCAAGCATAGTATATTTGTGGTAGATAATGCATTAATAATTGTCATTAATACAAATAATTGTATCCTCCCCATTCGCTCCCCCCTCAGTATTTATACGAAATTGACCTCCTTTTTTATTAAATCGAATTGAATGACTCTATCATTGTGTACAGTTAATAAATAGGGTGTTAAGTAAAATTTCTAATCTTTTTGGATTAGAAAAGATATTCGATTTTGGATAGATTTTTGATTTGTTTAAAGCGTTTACGGCTGTCACTATTCTTTATAAAGCGATTTTTAGCAAAATGGCAATCTTTTTGCATATAATTAAATTAAATATAAAATTTTAAATCATTTAAAAATATTATACTTTTTATCCCTTAAATAAAGACGGTCATTCGGATACAGACTATACAAACTCGGTTTCGCAAATCTCATGAGCAAATTAAGAAAGAATTTGAAAAATTATTTACAATTTTTATATAGGTTTCAAGTAAATCAATGGTGTGCATACCAAGATATTGGTATGCATTTTCGCCGTTGTGCTTTGAGTCTTGGATTGATTTTAGGGGCTATCGTTTTTTCTGTAAACGATGGCTCTGCGCAGCTTTTAACAGTGGGTTCTGTTGGGCTTGACCAAAGCAATTGTACAAATGGTAGTTTCGACCCTGCCATTTTACTAAGTGTAACGCCTGCTACGGGTACTTCGCTCTCTTACCAATGGGCTTCCAGCACTTTCACAAATGTATATAATGCTACTACCGCCAGCCGGTGGACTCAAATATCTGGGCAAACAGGCTTAGATTATGACCCGCCAGCGGTGTCGCAAACGACTTATTTTGTGCGTTTGGTTCGTTCGGGTGCGGGTGCTTGGACGCCTTCTAATGTGGTAACTATTACGCTCAATACACCTAATTTTAATATAACAGCCAGTAATAATAGCCCTTCTTGTAATGGCGGACTGATGAATTTGAGTGCAATCGCTAACTCTTTTGGTTCTAATTTGGTCACAAACGGTGATTTTACGAGTGGTAATACGGGATTTACATCCGATTTTGCGAATACAACCGGGGGAGATACAAGTAATACTAATTGTGATAGATATAGAATTGCCAGTTTACCTTTAACAAGTTGGAGTAATTGCCCTGACTTAGGACGCGGTAATGTTTTGATGGCAAATAATGAAGGACTTGCTAACAGAAGAGCGTGGGTGCAAGCAGGTGTGAATGTGGTGAATGGTACGACTTATACTTTTCAAGTGGATGCGTCTTCGATGAGTTGGCAAAGTCTGGCTCAACTTTATTTAACGGTGAATGGAACAACGGTGTCTCCTATGGTGACTCTATCAAGCCCTTGCGGGTGGACAACCATATCCGGAACTTTTACTGCTACATCTACAGGAACGGTTACTTTGGCTGTTGCCAATCAAAATGGTAACTGTACAGGTAATAATTATATGCTTGACAATATTCGATTCAGAGCCAATACTTCGGCACCGAGTGGTAGCTGGAGTTGGACAGGACCTAATAGTTTTGCTTCATTGTCTCAAAATCCATCTATATCGACTGCATCTCCAAGCAATGTAGGTACTTATACGGTGTCTTTTTCGGCATTTGGCTGTACTGCAGTGGCTACAACTACGACAAGTCTTAAACCTAATCCAACTGTTACTGCAACAAACGGTGGCTCTTATTGTACAGGCAATACGATTGCATTAACGGCTAATACGGTTGATCCGAACTCGACGACAGGCTCATGGAGTTGGACGGGACCGAATAGCTTTACTTCTTCTACTCGAAATCCCACTATTGCGAATGCCACTACGGCAATGGCAGGTACTTACTCTGTCATTTATGTTTCGGATAGTTGCGGTTATACTGTCAATTCTTCAACTACTGTTATTGTAAATACAGCCAATGCTGTTGCAGGTTCTGATCAAAGTCTTTGCGGCAGCAGTTTTACGATGGCGGCTACGGCTCCGTCTCCTGGCTCGGGAGTTTGGACAGTTGTTAGTGGTACTGCTACAATTACAACTCCAACCAGTGCAAGCACGACTATTTCGGGTGTGCCTGTAGGAACAAGTGCGACCTTGAGATGGACTGTAACAAATGGCATTTGTACATCGAGCGATAATATAGTATTGACTAACGCAGCGACCACTTCAAATGCAGGTTTCAATATTACACAATGTGGAACAGGAACATTTACAATGGCTGCTAATAACCCCTCAGTCGGAACTGGGGTTTGGACGGTAGTTAGTGGTACAGCTACTATCACATCGACGAATAGCTTTAATACAACTATAACCAGTGTACCTGCAGGAACAAACGCTACACTCAGATGGACTGTGACCAATGGCTTCTGTAGTTCGAGTGATGATGTAATAGTGACGCATAATGCAGTAACAATTGCTAATGCAGGGGTAGATAAAAACCAATGCGCTAACGGTAATTTTAATATGACTGCCAATATCCCTACATCTGGTTCAGGTGCATGGAGTTTTTTAGGTGTCAATAATGGTGCAACGATAACGAGTACGACTAATCCAACCACAGCGGTTAATAATTTGAGTGCTGATAGAAGCGCTACACTGATTTGGACGATAACCAATGGCACGTGTGTTTCAAGAGATACTTTAATACTGAATAATTATCCATTGAACTCACCGGGTTGTAATTGTGATAATATCTATTCCGTATCAGGTCCTGATTCTTTTTATACAGGAGAAAACCAAATCCGCATTATGAATACTTCTAACGGTAATTATGGGGCGCAATTTGGTGCTAATTTGACAGCGCCTGCTTACGGTATGGGGTTAGATACCACCTATAAAAGATTTTATTATACCAGTAATAATCCCGGTAGTGATTTAAGTATTTATTATTTAGATGCTTATGGTGTAAATGCCAATACAGGTGTGAATTTGCCTGCTACAACTGAAACATATAACAGAGGTGGTTTTAACCCTGTAGATAAAAAAATGTACTTTGTGAGTAGTGGGGGTGCTGTATGGGCATCTTATACGCCTACAGCAAGTGGAGCAGGAGGTACCGTAGCTGCTTTATCGCCTGTAACATATTATCCTGCATCGGCTCCTCCAATTAGTGCTACTAACGGTGGTGGTGATATTGTTTTTGATTTTGATGGAAATGGTTACATTCTAACCAATTCAGGGCAATTCTATAAAGCAATTTTTAATAGCAATGGCAGTGTAGATGTGATTTATTTAGGTAAAATAAATTTGCCAGTCAACCAATTAGCCTCATTGGCTTTTGGTATTGATGGGAAATTATATCTATCAGGTCGCGGTCTTGCCAATGGGGGTCATTATATGGCTGTTGATGTTTATTACGTAGATTTGGAAACTCTTTTGACAACAAGGATTACCACAGCTGGGCAAGTGCCTTCATCTACAGATTATTCAAGTTGTAGTTTTCCAATTTATCGCTCTACTATTAACCCTTCAAAAACGTTTGCGAAAGTAGGCGGAAGTCCTGGAGCTACAATTTTAGAGGGCGACATTGTTGAATATACTGTTGTAATCAGACATACAGGTAATATTTCAATTGGTAATGTCAAATTAACAGATACTATTCCTGTGGGAACAAGTTATGTTGCAGGTTCTGCAATATTAAATGGAGTAGCAGCAACCGATACTTTAGGCGGATTTAGATTTGCAATTGCTGGAGGATATTTGGTTAATTCAACTACCCAATCGCGTTATTCAGGCGTAATTGTTCCAAATGATTCAGCTATTGTTAAATTTAGAGTAAGAATTAATATCTCTTGTGGAAATGTTTTTAATACGGCAATCGTTACTTCAGGTGTCTTAAATTTTTCACAATTAACTAATACTGTTGCGATTTTTGCTAATAACCCTTCAACCGCAACAGCAAGCCCTAACCAATACTATGTGTGTAATAGCAATACCTTTACGATGGCTGCCAATGTGCCGCCTGCATCGGGTAGTGGCTTATGGACTTTGGTGAGTGGTACGGCAACTATTACAACGCCTTCAGCTTATAATACCACTATTACAGGTGTGCCTACAGGTACGAGTGCATTAGTGAGATGGACTGTGAACAATGGTGCATGTTCAACACCTGCGTCTGATACTGCTCGCCTTTTTAATGATGCACCTGTGACTGCTACAGCCGGACCGGATCAAACGCTTTGTAGTATTAGTGCTTTTACGATGGCTGCCAATACCCCCTCAGTAGGAACGGGTGTTTGGACGATTGTAAGCGGTCCCGGAACTATTACAAGCACTAATAGCCCGACAACAACCATTACAGGTGTAACAGTTGGTTCAAGTACTACTTTAAGATGGACGGTTACAAACAGTAGTTGTGTCGCTTCTGACGATATTATTGTCACCAATGTGAATGGTACTTTGACTTCAAATGCTGGAGTTGACCAATCTCAGTGTAGCAATGGTAGCTTTACAATGGCTGCCAATAATCCGGCTTCTACCACTAAAACATGGTCGTTGATAAGCGGAACAGCTACTATTACAAGCAATTCCACCTTTAACACGACTGTAACAGGTGTGCCTGTTGGAACAAGTGCCACTTTGAGATGGACAGTTTCAAACGGTACATGTAGCGTGACGGATGATGTAATTTTAAATAATTATCAAACAACTACGGCAAATGCTGGAGCTGATCAAAATCTATGTAGAAACAGCAATTTCACTTTGGCGGCTAATACCCCCTCAGTAGGAACAGGTGCATGGACAGTAATAGGGGCTGCAAATGGTTCAGTCGTCACTACACCCAGTAGCCCAACATCTACTGTTACAGGATTAAATTTAGGTACAAGTGTTATTTTAAGATGGACAGTCACCAACGGTACGTGTTCTTCATCCGATGATGTGATTTTGACAAATATTCAGAATCCATTAGCCAATGCAGGAGCTGATCAAACTCAGTGTAATAATCCAGCATTTACTGTAACAGGTAGTGACCCAGCACCTGCTTCGGGCTTGTGGACTTTAGTGAGCGGTACTGCTACAATTGCAACACCATCAGGCAGAAGCACAGCAGTCAACATACCAGTTGGTACAACTTCTACTTTGCGCTGGACGATTACATATAATGGCTGTACTTCTGCGGATGATGTTGTTTTGACGAATACTACTGCGCCAAGTACTAATGCAGGCGTTGACCAATCACTTTGTAATACTTCCACCTTTACGATGGCAGCGACTGCCCCTTCGGTAGGAACGGGAACATGGACACTCGTATCAGGCACAGCAACTATAACAAGCCCTTTGAGTGCAACGACAACAGTTACAGGTTTAGCAGCAGGTGGCACAGCAACATTGCGCTGGACAGTGGTGAGTGGTACATGCCCAGCAGCGACTGACGATGTAGTGATAACCAATAATGCTTTACCGACTTCAAATGCAGGAGCCGACCAAATACTTTGTAATACTTCTACTTTCACAATGGCTGCAACTGCCCCCTCAGTAGGCACAGGCGCATGGACATTGGTAAGCGGAACGGTAACGATAACAACACCTTCAAGCCGTACGACAACAGTCACAGGTTTAGCAGCCGGTACAACGGCGACTTTAAGATGGACCGTTTCCAACGGCGTATGTACTACAGCAACAGATGATGTTGTGATAACCAATAATGCTTTACCGACATCAAATGCAGGAGTTGACCAAACGCTTTGTAATACTTCCACTTTCACAATGGCAGCGACTGCCCCCTCAGTCGGAACAGGTGCATGGACATTGGTCAGCGGAACAGCAACGATAACAACGCCTTCAAGTGCAACGACAACAGTCACAGGTTTAGCAGCCGGAACAACGGCGACCTTGCGTTGGACAGTTTCAAATGGTGTATGTGCTGCTGCAACAGATGATGTTGTGATAACAAATAATGCATTGCCAACCTCGAATGCAGGAGTTGACCAAACACTTTGTAATACTCCTACCTTCACAATGTCAGCAACTGCCCCCTCAATAGGTACAGGCGCATGGACACTCGTCAGCGGTACTGTAACAATAACAACACCTTCAAGCCGCACGACAACCGTCACAGGTTTAGCGACAGGTACAGCGGCGACTTTGAGATGGACAGTTTCAAATGGCGTATGTGCTGCTGCGACAGACGATATAGTAATAACGAATAATGCTTTACCGACTTCTAATGCAGGGGTTGACCAAACGCTTTGTAATACTTCTACTTTCACAATGGCTGCAACTGCCCCCTCAGTAGGAACAGGCGCATGGATACTTATCAGTGGCACAGCCACGATAACAACCCCTTCGAGCCGTACTACAACAGTCACAGGCTTAGCGACAGGCACAACGGCGACCTTGAGATGGACAGTTTCAAATGGCACATGTACGGCTGCAACAGATGATGTAGTGATAACGAATAATGCTTTACCGACCTCCAATGCAGGTGTAGATCAGTCAAGCTGTACAACAAATGTATTCGCTATGAATGCTAACTCACCAAGTACAGGTACAGGCACTTGGACTGTGGTGAGTGGTACTGCAAGTATTTCTTCATCAAATAATAACTTAACGACTGTAACTGTAACAAGTACTTCTGCTACTTTGCGTTGGACTGTAACAACTGGAGCTTGTCAAGCAACGGATGATGTTATATTAATTGTAAGCGGTGCGAGTTTAAATTCTGGTAGAATCGATATCAGCCAAACAGGTTGTGGTTCTTTTGACCCTCTAATCTTTACTGATAGTATTTCTGCTACAACTTCTTCGGGTACAATAAATTATCAATGGGCATACAGCACTATGGCTTCTTCATATACTGGAAATGAAGCCCAATGGACTCTTATTTCTGGAGCTACGGCTGCCACCTATGATCCATCAATGGTATCAGTTACAACATATTACGTACGCCTTGCCAGTTCATCGATTTGCCCAGTTCAAGTGCCATCAAACGTTGTTTGGGCTGTTGTACAGAACTCTAATATTACTTTGGTAGCAACTCCTAATGGTCCAGTATGCGAAGGAACAGACGTAACATTTAATGCAACTGGAACTGCACCTTTAATAAATTTAGTGTCAAACGGTGATTTTACTAATGGATTAGCTGGTTTTGGAAGTGATTTTACTTATGATCCTAATACTAATAAATCCTCAGCATATTGTGGATATTATAAAGTAGGTATTTTGCCATCACCTCCGGGGGATTGGAGTACAAATTGCCCCGATGAAGGACATGGTAGAGTATTGATGGTAAATGGTACTGGTGGATCCAAATTTTGGAAATATAATGTCAGTGTTAATCCTAATACCAATTACTATTTTGAATTCCAAGTAGCGAAATTATCCGCACTGAACTCATCTAATTTAAGATTCTATGTCGGTGCTGATGCGGTCGAGCAATTTCCGTTGAGCAGTTATAATACTTGTGAATGGACAACTTTTTCTAAAGTATGGAATTCAGGGAGTAATTCCGGCAATGTAGAATTATCATTACTAAATTTGAATAATAATTGTAACAATGATGGAAATGATTTCATGGTTGATAATATTGTATTCAGGTCTGCGGATACAGTTGATATCTCTACTCTATCTGGAACATGGTTATGGACAGGACCGAATGGCTTTACATCAACCGTTCAATCACCAACCATTACGAATGTTACAGCTGCAAAAGTTGGAACTTATACCGTTTATTATACTGTCGGAGGTTGTACAGGAACAGCCAATGCCAATATTTCTTTATTGCCTTCACCTACTGTTGCTGCATCTAATTCTGTTTCAGGACAGTTATGTGTAGGAGGAACTTTTCAATTGACCGCTTCTCCTAACCCTTCTGGAGGAACTTTTAGTTGGACAGGACCAAACGGTTTTACATCTACTGCTCAAAACCCAACTGTAATTGCTACTTCCACAGCAATGTCAGGAACATATTCAGTAGTTTATACAGCACCTAATGGTTGTGCTTCCCCTTCTGCTTCTACTATAATTGTTGTTAATCCCGACCCCTCAGTATCAGTGAGTGCATCGAATGCAACAATCTGTACAGGCGGCTCATCTACCTTAACGGCAACTGTATCAAATGGTACAGGCACGACCTCATACCAATGGCAAAGCTCGACAGATAATATTTCATTCAGCAATATTAGCGGTGCAACAAGTTCAACTTATACTGCCACTAATTTAACAACAACCACCTATTTCAGAGTAAATATTACTCAGTCGGGTAGCGGTTGTAATAATGCTGCATCAGCGAGTGCATTGGTAACAGTTGTAGCTGACCCAACGGTCACTGTTTCACCAACCAA
>JAYUUR010000427.1:0-3252 GCA_043754475.1 Saprospiraceae bacterium
TTTATACAGCCCATAGTCAGTGCCTAACCAAATAAAACCATTCACATCTTTAAGAATACAATTGATGGAAATGCCTTTCAAATAATATTTGAACTTACCTGTCATCGGGTTCAATAAATTCAAACCGCCCACCGCACCAATCCATATTTTATCCCTACTTTCGGTCAACACACTTGATACGAAACGGCTGATTAAACCAACAGTATCACTGCTATTCAGGTAATGTACAAACTTGCCCGTTTTCAAATTCACTGCGTCCAAGCCTATCTTCGAGCCTATCCACAAGTAGTCGCCTTCTTCATGTACAAAATCGACGGTATCATTCATAATCGTATTCGGATTGTTTGGTATATGCTTAAAATGAGCCACCTTTTCAGTTTGCTTATCAAAACAATCCAGTCCATAAGCATTGGTGGCAATCCACAATTTGTTGTTTTTACCCACTGAAAATCGCTTATTTGAAAAGGCTCGATAAGGGAAAAGGCTGAGGCTTTGGGGGTCGTCGGGGTTGTGGGTGAATCTTTTAATTTCGCCCGTTTTCAAATTTCGTTTAATGAGTTCATTAAAATTTAAAAACCACGTGATGCCCGAAGGCTCTTTTTGCATACCGCTTATCTGAATATCCGTCATTTTATAAGCAATTTTTTTAAAATAAGGATCTATTTGATAAACGATACCGTCCACCGTTGAAATCCAAAGAATGGAGTCTTTTGAAATCAAACTTGCCGATATTTCACTGTTTTTCAAACCACTCAAACTATCTTTTTCAATATCAAAAGACACCAATTTATTCGTTCTAAAATCATAAACATTGATGCCTACATCGCCCCCAATCCAAATTCTTTTAGCCGCATCTTCTTTAATAAAAGTGATAAAACTTGATTTATGATGGTTGCCGAGTTGATTCCGATTAGCGGGGTCGTAAGTATACCGCTGAAATGTGCCATTGGCTCTATTCATCGTGTGCAAACCATCCCCCTCAGTACCGACCCAAAAAAGACCCCTGCTATCTTCAAAAATAGCTTTCACACTGTTACCTATCAACGTTTGAGCATTATTAGGGTTATGCTGGTATTTTATAAACTGACCATTCGCTGGGTTAAAAGCATTGAGCCCCCCCTCAGTACCGACCCATAAAAAGCCTTTTTTATCTTCATATAAAACATTCACGTCATTATCGCTCAAGCTGGTAGGCACTTTTTCATTGTATTGAAATCGGATAAATTTGCCTGTATTAATATCCAACCGATTCAATCCATTGGAAGTAGCCACCCATAAAAAGCCCTTCTTATCTTTCAAAATATCGCTAATCATGTTAGAACTCAAGCTGCTTGGGTCATTCTTATTCGGTTGAAAATGTTTAAAAAGCCCTGTTTTAGGGTCTAAACAATGAAGCCCTGAAAAGATAGAAGAAAACCATATCAGCCCTTGATCGTCGGCATATACGCTTCGGATAATATTTGTACCCGCCGTATTGTCTTCAATCAAATAAATGGTTGTTTCATACCCATTGTAGCGGTACAAGCCTTTATCGGTCGCGAACCAAATATACCCTTGCGGGTCTTGGGTCATATCAATGATTTGAATGCCTTTATTAGTCAGTTCAAAATTGGGGATAGATTTGAACAAGGCATTTTGAGCAAATGCCGAAGTCAGTACAAAGCACAATGCCATCAGAATGGAAATAGGTCGCTGTATTTTCATAGTATCACATGGTTTTTTTTCACAAAATAAGAATTATTCTCAATTGAGGCAAAACAAATCCTATCTTTAAACTTGATACAAAAAAAATAAGAAGGTAAACCCATTTTTAAAAACTAAATATGCGTCAATGACATTAAAAATTGGTTGTCAGCTTGAATATCAATGTACTCACAATACCCCTCTCATTTTACTTTTACGACTTCACAAAGGCTTATCTCAGTCCCTCATTCATGAAGAATATACTGTGCAACCTCCCGTACCAATTACACAATATTCGGATTTTTATGGCAACGACTGTCAACGCTTAGTCACCCCTATCGGAAAATTTGTCATTGATACGCACTCAATTGTTGAAACCGAAGAGTATATAGAAGTTAATCATGAGGCTCAATATACGCTTATCCAAGATTTGCCCGACAATGCTCTCATTTATTTATTGCCCAGCCGCTTTTGCGAATCAGACAAATTATACAGTCAAGCTTTTAAAATCATTCAAAATTTATCTACCGGTTATGTTATGGTAGAGGCTATCCGTCAATGGGTCAGAGCAAACATCAAATATGAATACAATCGAAGTACCTCCACCACCTCAGCCTTGGATACTTTAGAAGCCCAGCATGGAGTTTGTCGGGATTTATCTCATTTGGCTATTGCGCTTTGTCGCAGCATCAATATTCCTGCGCGCTTCGTCGTGGGTTATTTATATCAGTTAAATCCGATGGATTTGCACGCCTGGTTTGAAGCCTATTTAGATGACAAATGGTATACTTTTGATGCCACACAAGAAGTCGTGACAGGTGGGCGAGTTGTATTGGCTTATGGCAGAGATGCCGCTGATGTTGCCACCGCCACTTATTTTGGAGATATTCGATTAGAAAACATGAATGTTTATGTAGAAAAACATGAGGTGTAGGTGAAGTCTTTATTACTTTATTATTCATAAAAACATCTCCTTTTCGCGCCAACTATAAAACGTCAATGGATAGTTCGGATATAGCTCAATAAATTTTTTATACTTCTTCGGAATGCCTTCCATGCCACTGCTTTTGACTTCAATAGCAAGACCGCCAAAAGCAGTTTCTTCTACAACAAAATCCACCTCATTGCCATCCGTCGTGCGCCAAAATTTTATTTGGTCTTTGGCGTAGCGTTCGCTGAGCCTTCTATAAACATAGTTTTCAAGCAAAGCCCCTTTATCAGCCCGTTGTTGGAACGGCGCAAAATAATTGATAAGCGCATTGCGCAAGCCTAAATCATTGAAATACACTTTCGGCATTTTAACCAACTCTTTTCGAAGATTATGGTAAAAAGGTTTTATTAAACTGATATGAAAACACTTTTGCAAAACGTATAAAAATTGTTCGGTAGCGGGGTGCGTGAGTCGCAAGGTATTAGCTAACTCGTTGATATTGAGCAAATTACCCGTTTGACCTGCCAATAAAATAAGAAGATTATAAAACTTTGTTTCGTCTGTAATACCCGCTTCTAAAATATCTCGTTTCAGAAATGAGTCTCTGATTTCTTGCAAAAGTTCTATTTTATCGCTTG
>JAYUUR010000428.1:0-3249 GCA_043754475.1 Saprospiraceae bacterium
ACAATATCGAGATTCATATCTCGGATGTTATTGCAAAATTCGTTTTTTTATTTGGTTTCCACAAGGCAGTGTGGTTAACGTTCAGGAGGAATCTCTTTTAACTTCACAAACTATACAAAAAGAGATTCCTCCTGAATGACAAAAAGAATAACAAAAAGAATGACAAAAAATAGTACATTACTGACGAAATAAAGACTTCAAACGTTCTTTAATTTTAATTCTTAAATCAATCTTTTCATTAACCAAACTGTATTTTTTAAACAATGAAAAACACGTTCCTAACGGCACTCTTCTGTTGCCTCTTTTCGACCCATTTTCTATTCGCTCAAACCCTCACGGATGCTATCCCCACAGACCCATCAGTCAGAAAGGGTGTTTTACCGAATGGTATGACCTATTTTGTTAAAAAAAATGGTAAACCTGAAAAACGCTGCGAATTGCGCTTGGCACTCAATGCCGGCTCCATGCTCGAATCCGACGACCAACAAGGGCTCGCTCATTTTGTAGAACACATGTGTTTCAATGGCACTAAGAATTTCAAAAAATCTGCCCTCATTGACTTTTTGGAATCAGCTGGTGTCAAATTTGGCGCACACCTCAACGCCTACACCTCTTTCGACGAAACGGTGTACATGCTCCAATTGCCCACCGACAAAGAAGACCTTTTTCTGAAAGGCTTTCAAGTACTCGAAGATTGGGCGCACAATGTCAGCTTCGATGCCGACGAAATCGAGAAAGAGCGCGGTGTCGTCATCTCCGAACGCCGTGGACGCTTGGGCGCGGGCGAACGGATGCGCTTGCAATATTGGCCCACGTATTTTGAAGGCAGCCGCTACGCCGACCGCTTGCCTATCGGCACCATCGAAGTGTTGCAAGGTTTCAAACCCGAAACCTTGAAAAAGTTTTATGCAGATTGGTATCGCCCGGAGTTAATGGCGGTGTGTGCTGTCGGCGATTTTGATGTGGACAAAGTGGAGGCTTTGATAAAAACCCAATTCGGCTCTATTCCCACCAATCCCAACAGTCCCAAACATCAAAACTTTGATGTGCCTGACCACAAAGGCTTGCGCATAGCGATGGCAACGGATGCCGAAGCCACCAACACCATTTTGCAACTCGCCTACAAGCACCCCCTCAGTAAAAGCAGCACTTTGGGTGATGTTCGCAAGGGCATGACTGCTTCTTTATTCAATAGTATGCTCGGCACTCGTTTCAATGAACTCATTAAAAAAGGCGGCACGCCGTTTTCGTTCGCTTTCAGTGGCTACAACAATCAAGTTCGGACTAAAAACGAGTTTTCCTCTTTCAGTCTTGTCACTGAAAAAGGCATCATGGATGGTTTGAAAATGATGCTGACTGAAAACGAACGTGTCAAACGCTACGGCTTTACTGCTGGAGAGTTGGATCGTGCCAAAAAGCAAATGATGGTCGGGATGGAAAAAGCTGTCAAAGAAAAAGACAAGACCGAATCCGCCAACTACATACAAGGCATGGTCAGCTCATTTTTAGAAGGCGAACCAATCATGGATATTGACTATGAATTTAATTTTTATAAAAAAAATATAGACGGCATCGCTTTAGAAGAAGTGAACGCATTGGGTAAAAAATGGATTTCTGAAAAAGGTGACAACGCTACGCTCATCATCCAAGCCCCTAAAAAAGAAAGCGTGGTGCTGCCCACCGAAGACGCTATTCGCGCCATATTCGATGAAGTAGCTACAGCGACTATCGCCCCACCAAAAGAAGAAGCCGTCATCACTGAACTGATGAAAACACTGCCACAAGCGGGTAAAATTGTATCAGAAAAGAACAATACTGCTTTGGATATGAAAGAATGGACGCTCTCCAACGGCGCAAAAGTCATTATCAAACCTACCACTTTCAAAAATGATGAAGTGATGTTCACGGCGTATAGTCCGGGCGGCTACACGATGTATCCCGTAGCGGACGATGACAATGGAGGCTTTGCCTCGTTTGGCGTAGCATCGTCGGGTATAGCTGATATTGATGCCGTATCGTTGCAACGGTTTATGACGGGCAAAATCGTTCGTGTATCGCCGTATATTTCAGAACTTTTTGAAGGGATGAACGGTATGTTTTCGCCCAAAGATGCGACTACGGCTATGCAAATGACGCATCTTTATTTCACTGCTCCGCGCAAAGATGAAAAGATGTTCAAAAATGTGTTGCAACAGCAAAAAGGCTTTATGGAAAATATGAGCAAAAGCCCCGAGGCAGCGTTTAGAGATTCCGTGACGGTAACCATGTACAAGAATCACCCGCGTCGGCAACCGGCAAAAGCAGAAGATTTGGATAAAATAAACATCGAACGGTCATACGATATTTATAAAGACCGCTTCGCGGATGCGTCTGATTTCACTTTCTTTTTTGTCGGCAATATTGATGAGGCGACTTTTCGCCCGCTCGTAGAAACCTACATAGCCAGCCTACCGACCAAAGGCAGAAAGGAAACTTTCACCGACCCGAAAGTAGAAACGACCAATAAAGAAATAGCCAAAAACATCAAACGCGGCATCGAACCCAAGAGCCAAGTGCAACTCACTTACGTAGGCGACTACGATTACAACCGCCGCAACAATTTTGAAATGAATGCGCTTGTCAAACTTTTGAGTATTAAATTGCGTGAAAAGATTCGGGAGGAAAAAGGCGGCACTTATGGCGTGGCTGTCTCACCGAGCGTGACGAAATATCCGAAAGGCAAGTATCAACTCACCGTCTCTTTTGGTTGCGCCCCTGAAAAAGCGGACGAACTGATGCAAGCCGCCCTTGCGGAAGTTGAAGACGTTATCAAAACAGGCTGCGACGATAAGAATATGGTGAAAGTGAAAGAGACTTTCCTCCGCGAGCGCGAAACGGATTTGAAAGAAAACCGCTTTTGGATGTCTTATTTATCGCAATCCTACCAAAACGGTTTGGATGTGATGGATATGCAGCTATATAATGCGTGGGTGAATGCTTTGACGTCAAAAGACTTTAAGAAGATGGCGAAGAAGTATATCAAAAACGGTAAGCTCGTGAAATTTATGTTGAAACCTGATACAAAGGTGTAAATGTCATAGTTTTTTGTCATTCAGCAGGAATCTCTTTTTTTGTCATTCAAGAGGAAACTCTTTTTTATACATTTTAAAAGAAAAGAGATTCCTCCTGAACGTTAACCACACTGCCTTGTGGAAACCAAATAAAAAAACGAATTTTGCAATAACATCCGAGATATGAATCTCGATATTG
>JAYUUR010000429.1:0-3247 GCA_043754475.1 Saprospiraceae bacterium
ACTCGATTGGGGGCAGTAGCTATAAAAGGGGCACTCGAAAAAGCGGGCATATCGCCTGAAGATGTAGATGATGTCATTATGGGTAACGTTGTGTCTGCCAATTTAGGGCAAGCACCTGCCCGTCAAGCGGCTAAATATGCGGGCTTACCTGACTCCGTCAATTGTACAACAGTCAATAAAGTCTGCGCTTCGGGTATGAAAGCGGCGGCTTATGGAGCACAAAGCATTTTATTGGGTCATGCGGATATTGTAGTAGCGGGTGGCATGGAAAGCATGTCTCAGATTCCATATTATATACCAAAAGCTCGTTTTGGCTATAAATATGGCAACGGCGAATTGATTGACGGCTTAGCAAAAGATGGTTTGGTGGACGTGTATGACCAACAGGCAATGGGTATTTATGCCGACAAAACGGCTGCAAAATATGGCTTCACCCGTGAGCAACAAGACGCTTTCGCTATCCGCTCTTACAAAAATTCAGCGGCTGCTACTGAGGGGGGGCAATTTAAAGATGAAATTATTCCCGTAGAAGTGGCATCGCGCAAAGGCAATTTTATGATGACGGAAGATGAGGAATTTAAAAACGTGATGTTTGAAAAAATACCCACCCTGCGTCCTGCTTTTTCAAAAGATGGGACTGTCACGGCAGCCAATGCTTCTACTATTAATGATGGGGCATCTGCTCTTGTTTTGGTCAGCGGAGAAATGGTTAAAAAATTGAACTTGAAGCCTATCGCCCGCATCGTTTCCTTTGCCGATGGCGAACAAGCCCCAGAATGGTTCACCACTGCACCGACTATTGCTGCGCCTATTGCCCTAAAACGAGCCGGTTTGACGCTCAATGATATAGATTATTTTGAAGTGAATGAAGCCTTCGCAGTCGTGCCAATGGCGTTTGCCAAAGTGATGGATTTTGACTCTGAGAAAATGAATGTTTTTGGTGGTGCTTGCTCATTGGGTCATCCGCTGGGCTGCTCCGGTGCGCGTATTCTCACGACTTTGAATAATGTGTTGCATCAAAAAAATGGGCGTTATGGTATGGCAGCTATTTGTAATGGTGGTGGCGGTGCTTCAGCTATGATTATTGAGAGTTTGAAGTGAGTTTTTTGATATTTTAAAAGTAAAAAGCCATTTTGAACATATCAAAATGGCTTTTTCTTATAATTACAATATCCTTTTTATTTAAAAATTTGACTCAAATTAAGCTCAAATTCAGTAACCTCATCTTTCAAAATACCTTCATTAAAATTTTGAATTTTACCATTGGGCGACATGACGGTAATAGTTTTCAAAGAAGGTAAAACAACCCAAGCTGATTGGACACCGCCTGGGAAATAGTTATTCCTAATTTTTTTTAAAACGTCGCCTAAAATTTGTTTAGGTGATAAAATTTCAATTGCTAATATGGGTGGCTCTTTAGCCCGTAATTCATCATTTTCCCAGTCTGAAGGTTTGAATGGAAAAACAGAAATGTCAGGAACAGAAGGTTTTTGAAGCAAATCCATTTCAAATTCAGGTAAAATATCGTATTTCTCTCCATATAGTGCGTGCAAAGCATCAGCAATTCGCCGTTGAAGTTTTGCATGGTTACGACTTGGCATTGGTTTTCCCCGTTGTCTTTTGTACTGTTTTTCGGCATCAATATTTGTATCAATGCTCAATGCAGTTGGTTCTGTGATGTCATTAATGGCTGATAGTTCAAATTCCATTTGATGTTTTTCTTACAAAAATAGTCTTTTTAAATAAAAGAAGATACCCCTCAGTATTTTTCCACTCAAAACTTATAAGGAAAAGTCATAAAATCCATCACAGGCAGTGCATTGCCTGAAAAATCGAAAAACGCATTGTTTTCCCAAGATGAGCCTTTGCCCCAACGGTCTTTCATGGGTGAGCTAATCCAAGCAGGTTCCCAATACATAATGCCCGTGCCGCCTGCGCTGATGACTTGCTGCGTGAGGTCTTTCATGTAGCGCAATTGTTCTTCTTTTGAAACGCCATAAGGGCTGATGCCTACATCGCCGGCAATAATATTTGAATACGAATCCGCATTTTGAGCCGTCCACGGGTAGGCGGTTTCTACAATCATCACTTTTTTATTGTATTTAGTTTTCAAGGCTTTAATGATTGTCCCAACTTCCGGAAGTGTCGCAACGGTTGACCATTTAAAATAATGCGAAAGTCCTAAAATATCAAAATCCGTCACGCCACCTGTAGTGGTAAGGTTACTCGTCCAATATTCTGCATTTTGTAATTGGGCAACATGGATAATAATTTGAGGTTTAATCGTAGAAGTCTTTGAAAAATCCCGAACAGCTTTGATGCCACTGTTCAAAAGGTCGCCGAAGTTCTTCCAATTGGTGCTTTTTCCAAGCGGAAAGAGGATGCCGTTATTGTTTTCATTCCCAACTTGAATCATTTCAGGCGTCAAGTCTTTGCTTTTCAAATAATTCAAAACGCTGAAGGTATATTGATAAACCGAATCTTTCAAGCCCGTCATATCGAGGTTTTTCCAAGCATCGGGGGTCCTTTGCTCTTGAGGGTCTGCCCAATCGTCGGAATAATGGAGGTTGAGGTTGACTGCCATACCCGCCGCTTTTGCTCGCCGAATCGTTTTTTCAACGTCTTTTAAATCGCTGTACAGTTTGCCGCCTGTCACCGCAGCCACCCATTGCGGGTTGTGCCAAAGCCGAACGCGCACGGTATTAGCACCCCTATTTTTAAAAATGGTAAAAGCATCTTTAACGGTGTTAGAATCTTTATAAACACCCCCAAAGTCTTCAATTTCATTCACATACGACAAATCCGCACCCATTGAAAACTTATCCCAAGCATAAAAAACGCTCGAATACTGAGGGGGGGTAGTCGTTGGTGTTAGGACAGCTTTTTTGCTGCATGACAAGGTGAGGAGTGTTAAAATTAAAGCTATCATGGCTGGTATTTTCTTTTTCATAGATTAAAGAAAAGATGGTATTAAATGGATTAATACTGAGGGGGTAAATATGCAGCAAGTTTTGAACTCTATCATTTACCCGCATCTTTTAATGAATTGATTTTCAATGAGTTATCTGAAATATATAACACGGGGTTGTGTAATAAGGTCTAAAAGTTACTTTATAGAAAAAAACTACCAAATTTAATTCTAAATTTTTCGAAATAACCTTGCGAGGGTTTTGAACCCTCGCAAGGTTGTATTAAAAAACAGAATATAATTTGGGCAAAAAAACTTGAAAAACTTATTACACAACCC
>JAYUUR010000430.1:0-9737 GCA_043754475.1 Saprospiraceae bacterium
AGATTTTTTTTTACAAATATAGGGTTTATTTAGAATAGAAAAAGAAAAATGGTAGGAAAGGTATTCTATTTAAGGTATAAAATATGTTTTTAAATTGAAACCACCCCCTCAGTAAAACGCTCAAAACTTCACCATCTTCCTAACCCCTGCTCGTTTCCCCACCTCCTTAAAAACCACCAAATATTGACCTGCATTCAAATGACTCACATTAATATTAAGGCTTTTGTCTGCTGTATTAATATCTGTTGACCAAACAGGGATGCCCAGTAGGTTATAAATTGATACTGTTTTTTTATTAAAATCAGTCGTCTCCCATTTTAATTCTATAAAACTTTGGGTGATGGTGGGTATTATTTCAAAAGAGGATACCCCCTCAGTATGGAGGCTTGAAACAAAGGGTTTTGGACCGATTGGCACATTATAAAATGATAAAATCCCAACACCTAAAGGGTTGACTATCCAATTATTGCTGCTGTCGATATGGCTCAAATAGCTCACGCCTTTTATGGTATTGGTATCGCCCATAAATTCTAAGATGATTTTATCGCCAGATACTTTACCGCCTATAATCTTTGTTAGGCTATCAAGCAATGTGGCATTTTTACCTTCCAATCTGAAATCTGCCCAGGGTTTGCCGATGGTTTTTAAGTCGCCGACAAAGTTCTTAAGCTGAATCGTTAGCTCTTTAGCGGCTGAAAACCATATTTTATCCACATCCGGCGAACGGGTATTGACCGGCGAAGTGCCGTATAAATCCGACGCCAATAAGCGATACATCCGATTGCCCAATGAATCGTACCCGGTTGAATAATGAAAATGACAACTATCACTAAGAGCTGCATTGGTGCTCATAATTTTGAGACCTTCAATTTCATTAGATAATTGCCGCTGCACCTCCATTATCTCAGGATTTATATGCGTACACGAGCGAAAACGGATTTGGAAAAGGTAACAATAGGGATCGTTATAGTCTTTTTTCCAATCGGCTGCTAATTTTTTGAACTGTTGTTTATAATCCTCTGCGGGTGTCTCCCAGCCATCTGACTCACCTTGCCACCATAATATAGCTCTGATATTTGTTTTCACCTCAGCCGCTTCTAACCTTTTCATTAAATCACCATAATTACTTGGGTCTTGATTGTTTTCACTTTTAAGAAAATAATTAAGCACTACTCCGCCATACGATTCGTTGAAAATAGCCACTGGAATCTTCTGATTGACGATAATATTTTTAGCAATACGCGGTGCCCATTTGCTCGGCTGCGTGTAGAGAATATCGTTCCAACCGAACAAATCGGTGTAGGAGCGCATGAATGGATCATAATCAGCATCTTGTACAGAGCCGATATTGTTGGATTGACCATTTACGACCAATACATCGCCGGCAACCACTTTCTCCGCTTTTCGTATAAATACAGGCTCATTATTCTTTAAGCCAAACATCGCAATTAAATGGTTAGAAAGCTCCGCATTGATTTCGATGGGTATAGAAAAAGTCATAGAATCCTGATTTGTACTGAGGGAGTAGCTTATTTCTCTCACAAGCGCATCTGCCTTGAAAATTTTTACAAGGAGAGTTGAAAAGCCCATGCTTTTTGGCACTTTCCCTTTGAGTGTGTAATACGCTTTGTTTGTAATCGGATTGCGCGGTAAGAGCTGCATATCCTTAGGAAAACGTGTGAATTCAATCTTATTTTGTGAATAGCCCCATAAACAAGCAAAACACAAGTTAAGTGTTATTATTAATTTTCTCATGGTCAAAATAAGTGTTTGTTGTAAAATAAATGAGTATGGAGAATAGTAAAAGCAATATTATAACGAAAAGGTTTACAAAAATACTATAATTATTAAATTTAAACTTTACAAATTATGTGCTTTTAATTTTGGCTTAGACAATTAACTTTGCACCACTTTTTAACAATCATCAATAATAAATCGAAAAATGGCAGTTAATCAAGACGATGTTTTTAAAAAATTAGTATCGCATTGTAAAGAATATGGTTTTGTTTACCAATCGAGCGAAGTGTATGACGGTTTGAGTGCAGTGTACGATTATGGACCTTACGGTGTATTGTTGAAAAATAATATCAAAAACTATTGGTGGCGCAGCATGGTTCAGCTCAATGAAAATATTGTCGGCTTGGACGCGGCTATTTTTATGTCGCCTAAAGTATGGAAAGCATCAGGTCACGTAGATGCGTTCAATGACCCCCTCGTGGACAATAAAGATTCTAAAAAACGCTATCGGGCTGACCAGTTGATAGAAGGTGTAGTGGATAAATTGCAGGATAAAATTAACAAAGAAGTAGAAAAAGCGGCTAAACGCTTCGAGAACTTTGATGAAAAAATGTTCCGCGAAACCAATCCACGCTGCGTAGAATATGCTCAAAAAGCGGAATCCATCGAAAAGCGTCTGGCGGAAGCTATGAAAGCGGAAGACATGGTGGGTTTGAAAAATATGCTCGAAGAATTGGAAATTGTTGACCCGGAATCAGGCAGCCGCAACTGGACAGATGTCCGCCAATTCAACCTCATGTTTCATACCCAATTGGGCAATATTGCTGGTGAAGAAGGTAAATTATACCTCCGCCCCGAAACGGCTCAGGGCATTTTTGTCAACTTTTTAAATGTTCAAAAATCAACGCGGCAGAAGGTTCCGTTTGGTATTGCTCAAATCGGTAAGGCTTTTCGGAATGAAATCGTGGCGCGGCAGTTCATTTTCCGTATGCGTGAGTTCGAGCAAATGGAAATGCAATTTTTTATCCGCCCCGGCACTCAACAAGAGTGGTATGCCAAATGGAAAGAAATGCGGATGAAATGGCATTTAGCCATCGGCACACCCGCTTCAAAATTGAAATTTAAAGACCATGATAATTTGGCGCATTATGCAGATGCAGCGGTGGATGTACAGTTTGAATTTCCTTTCGGTTTCAAAGAATTAGAGGGTATTCACAGTCGTACTGACTTCGATTTAGGCAGTCATCAGAAACTTTCAGGTAAAAAATTGCAGTATTTTGACCCTGAATTGAATGAAAACTATGTGCCTTTCGTCGTGGAAACATCCATTGGTGCTGACCGAATGTTCTTGGCGTTGATGTCGCACGCTTACACGGAGGAGACTGTACCCGACGCACAAGGCGAAGACGCTTCACGCGTCGTTTTGAAATTGCACCCTTCGCTCGCTCCTATCAAATGTGCTGTTTTACCGTTGTTGAAAAATAAAGAAGAGTTGACAAAAGCGGCTTCTGATATTTTCAATAAATTGAAATTTTCAGTGGAATGTCAATACGATGAAAAAGATGCTATTGGTCGCCGTTATCGCCGTCAAGATGCCATTGGTACGCCGTTTTGTATCACCATAGATTTCCAAACTTTGGAAGATGGAACGGTGACAATACGCGACCGTGATACTTTAAAACAAGACCGCATCCGCGTAGAAGACCTTGAGCAAATACTGATTGAAAAAACAGACATGAAGAATCTGTTGATGAAATTATAAATGTGTATTCGTTATAAAATCAATGCTTTATAATAAGAAAGAACGCCAGTAGGATGTTAACCTGCTGGCGTTTATTTTTTCAAAAATATCTTTTTATTGATTTCATTTAACCTTACTACCCAACCAATTTTTTCTAAAAGCCGCTATTTCAGCCGTAATGGGTTTACCGTTGCTTTCATAAGTTTCTACAGAGAAATAAGGGTTTTCTATTAATTTAACTTGAGTGGTCTGCTCTTTATTGCGATGTTTATAGACTATTGAAATGACATCGCCGGGCTTGTGGGCATCAATAATAGCGTATATTTCCTCTTGTTTTTTTATCAGTTTGCCATCCAATTTTAAAACAATATCTTCAATATCCAATCCTGCTTCATAAGCAGGGGCTTCTTTGGTTGTATTTTGTTCAACTTTTACGCCTTCATCCGTATTGACGAATCTGCCGCCCATCCAAGCCTTGCCTTCTTTTATTTTTTTAACGACAAATCCTGCGGGCACTAAAAGCCTTTTGAAATCAATCGCATCATGCCCGTAAACATATTTTTTAAAAAAAACGTCGGAGAAAGTGGCGTTTTTAGTGAGTTGACCTAAAATATTTTGTAAATCGGCAACTGTATAAGGTGTTTCAGATTTACCATGTTTTTGCCAAAGCAATTGCATATATTCATCCAACGATGATTTAAAATACCAGCGCAATTCTAAATCCAAAGCCATTGCAATGGCTGCTCCATAAGCATAATACGAAGTAAATATATTCGGATAATTCGTTTTATCAAGGGCAATACCGGCATCTACAAAAACAGCGTGTCGGCTCGCATCAATAGGCGAATAATCCCTTGCCCCAATCGTATTCGTTTTAGTAAAAACGGCATTGTCTATCACTTGAGCATAAGCTGTATCTGCCATAAAACCGCTTCTCACCATAAACAGTTGACCATAATATTGCGTGAAACCTTCAGCTATCCACAATTCATTGCTCATATTGCTCTTTTCAAAATTGAAAGGCTCGATGGTTTTAGGGCGGATGCGCTCGACATTCCAACAGTGAAAAAACTCGTGTGCGAAGACATCATCCATGACCCCCTCAGTATTAAACTCAGTTGGTATCGAAATCATGGTCGAATTCCGATGTTCCATGCCATCGCCTTTCACATAAGGATTAATGGAAGTGATAAAAGTGTACATACCGTAATCGTAGGCAGGCACTTCGCCGAAAACGGCTTGCTCTTCCAAAACAATGCGTTGCAATCTTTGAGAATAAACGTTGGCACCTGAATCCGTAGCAGCGGCTTCAAGGGCTAATCGGAAGGTGTAATTTTTATTGTCTTTATTTTTAACTGTCCATTCTTTAAAAATCAAATCACCAATTTTTGTAGGCGAATCCATGAAATATTGCAAACCCGAAGCAGTGAATGTGGTCAAGTCACTCGTCGGTTTAAGCTGGGTTGCTATTTTCCAGTTTTTTCCTTTGGGAATATTAAATTGTATCTCAATCGGTACATTATCCATGCCTTTCAGCCACATAAAAGCGGAGGGCATATTCAAGTGCCAATTCGTCACGTCGATGCCTGAATAAGTGCCATCTGGATAATTGGCATAGAGCGTGTAAGTGATTTTTACATAACCCCTGTGCTTGGGTACTTGATAAATATCACCATCTATTCTATTGATAGTCAATGAGTTACCTTTTTCATCGTAGGCTTTGACATTGTAAACATTTTTGCCGAACTCATGCGTAGCATAGCGTCCGGGCGACGAGCGGCTCATCTTGAAAATAGCCGGATTTGAGGGTATGTTTGAAGCAATGAGGCTGATTTCCGCTTCGTGGTGAGCAGCATTGGGGCAGCTCATTTCATAACGGATTTTTTGAGCAAACATGCTTCCCGTTACGATTAGAAGTACCAAAACTATCATCTGTTTTCTAAGTATAATATTTGTATGCATGAATTTTTCAGTTTATACTTTCCTTTAATTCCTTTAAAAATATAGGCTGAGGCCTTTGACTCCGATTGTTTATAGCTATATTTAAGTTACCAAACTTCTATTTTACGAGTAAATATACTGATATTTACTAAATTACATGTAACAAATTCTACCCATTAATGAGCTTCATAAATTCCTCCTCAGTCATAATTTCTACCGTTTTCAAATCTTGTGCTTTTTTCAGTTTTGACCCTGCTTTTTCACCCACCACTAAAATATTCAGATTTTTCGACACACTGGAGGCAATGGTCGCACCCGCCGCTGCCGCTGCTTTTTCAGCCGAGTCCCTCGTAAATTGCATGAGTGAGCCGGTGAATAAAATAGATTTGCCCGCGAACACCCCCTCAGTATTGACGGCTGGTTTGCGGTCTTCATCTGTCGGAATCATGTTCACGCCGAGGGATTCCATGTCTTGAAGAAGAGCAATATTGTTTTCATTTTTAAAAAACTCCATCACTTTCTGCGCGACAATGGGACCTATTTCCTTGATAGAAGTAAATTTTTCTAAATTCCAATCCTTCAAATCCAAGACGTTTTCTAATTCACCAGCAATCAATTTAGCCGCTTTTTTACCCAGATGATGAATGCTGAGGCTGTGTAAAAGCCGTTGAATAGAGTTCTTTTTGGCTTTTTCAATGGCTTTTTCAAGGTTATCGGCAGATTTTTTACCAAAGCCTTCTAATTTTGAAACAGCTTCATAATCCAAACGATATAAATCAGCAATATTCTTAACCCAACCCAATTGTACAAATCGCTCAATAGTCGCTTTGCTCAAACCCTCAATATCCATCGCATCTTTGGAGGTATGAAAAACGAATTTCTGATAATCCTGCCGTCCGCACGTACACGTCGGGCAACGCCAAGCCGCTTCGCCTTCCTCACGCACAAGCCTTACGGTTAAAGTGGTATCGAAAGGGCATATTTCAGGATATTTAATAGGCTTTTCAGAACCATCGCGCAATTCCGCCATTGATTTAACGATGTAAGGAATCACATCGCCTGCCCGTTCTACTAAGACAGTGTCGCCGATACGAATATCTTTTGTATTAATAAAATCTTCATTGTGCATGGAAACACTTGAAACCGTCACCCCTGCCAACTGAATAGGCTGCAATTTGGCAACAGGCGTAATCGCCCCCGTTTTACCCACTTGAAAATCAACGCCAATCAATTTAGATGTCGCTTGTTTGGCTTTAAATTTAAAAGCTACCGCCCAACGCGGATGATGCGAAGTATAGCCGCATTGCGATTGAATATCCAAGCTGTTAACTTTGACGACAATGCCATCAATTTCATACTCATAACTATCGCGTTTCTCTTGCCAGTCATTACAAAATGCGATGACTTCGGCTATATTTTTACAGACTTTGGTTTCATGCCCCGTTTTAGGCACTTTAAAACCCAATGTTCCTAAATATTCAATGCTCTCATGGTGCGAGTGAAAATTGCGGACAATCTGCACCCCCTCAGTATTTTCGGCATATCCGAGTTGATAAACGAAGGCTTCAATGCCTCGCGCTTTGGTATCCTTCGCATCCTTTGTTCGCAAGCCGCCTGTGGCAGCATTGCGTGGATTGGCAAAGAGCGTCAAACCTTCTTCTTCGCGCTGTTTATTGATTTTTTCAAAAATATCCTTGCGAATCAAAGCTTCCCCCCTCAGTTCCACCTTCTTAATGTTCTTTTTTGAAAATGCAGCTCGCAAAGGAATCGAGCGCATTACTTTAGCATTATGTGTCATTTCTTCACCGACAACGCCATTTCCACGAGTAGAGGCTTGCACCAAAACATCATTTTCATAAACCAAGGCTATAGTGCCACCATCGAATTTAGGTTCAACGCAATATTCTACATCTGCCTCAATGGGCATATCCGCTAATTTTTTAACCTGCACATCAAAATCGTTCAAATCCTCTGCATTATAAGAGTTTTCAAGAGAAAGCATAGGTGTGAGATGCGGCACTGTCTTCACATTTTCAGCCATATCGCTGCCGACGCGCATCGTTGGAGAGTCGGGCGTGATGAGATTGGGGAATAAATCCTCCAGATGTTCGAGTTTTTTATAGAGCATATCATACTCGAAATCTGAAATTTGAGGATCGTCCATGACATAATATCGCCACTCATTGAAGCGGAGAACGGCTTGCAAATCGGCAATAGTAGCAGCAGCTTTTAAGGGGTTGACCCCCTCAGTATTTTCAGTCAAAAGCTGCTTAGAACGGTCGTGTAGGTAGCGTTGTTCTTCTTTTGAGTACATGATATAAACCGTAACACGGACTTTAGTCCGTTAATTTTGATAGTGAATAATAACAGGGACTTCTGTCCGTCAATTTAATCGTAATACGGACTTCAGTCCGTCAATTAATCGTAACACGGACTTCAGTCCATCATTTAATCGTAATACGGACTTCAGTTCGTCATTTAATCGTAATACGGACTTCAGTTCGTCATTTAATCGTAATACGGACTTCAGTCCGTCAATTTGTAAAATATACTGACTTTTAGTAAAATAAAATCAGTTATTTGAAGGATTAATCAGAAATACTGGCGGACTGAAGTCCGTCCTACGGCTTAATAATCACCTTTTTTCTTTAAAAAAACGTTTAATCAAATCACCGCAATCATCTTGCATAATCCCTAATTCAAGCTTAGTTTTAGGGTGCAAAAGCTCTTTTCCGAACCGCATAAATCCCCGTTTATCATCGCTCGCGGCATACACCAACCTACCCAATTGCGCCCATGCTAATGCACCCGCGCACATAACACAAGGCTCAAGGGTGACATACAACGTGCATTCGTCGAGATATTTACTGCCCAAATAATCAGCGGCGGCGGTGAGTGCTACGATTTCAGCGTGAGCGGTCACATCATTGAGGCGTTCAGTTTGATTATGTGCTCGGGCAATGACACGATTATCACAAACGACGACTGCGCCAACCGGTATTTCACCTTCTTCATAAGCCTTATGTGCTTCGGCAAGGGCTTGTTTCATGAAAAAATCGTCTGACAAGGAGGATTGCATAGGGAATGATGAGTGATAAATGATGAATGATGAATTTTTCCGTAAGTAAATCTTTAGAAATAATTCATTGATTATCAAGCAGATTCAAATTTGTAAACAAATAGGTGATACTTTTGTTTTTCAAATAAAATGTTTTAAAAGTATTATTTCTTCCTTTCAGTTACAAAATAAACCAATTGCTCTAAGGATGTTCGTACTTCGGATTCGGGAAACCCCCTCAGTATATCGAAGGCTTCTTGCCGATATTTCATCATCACCTCTTCAGCGTATTTTAATCCACCACTTTCACGGACAAAATCAATCACTTCGGCTACCTTTTCAGGCACTTCATTGTAGCGTTTCACATTGTTGATAATACGGCTACGGTCTGCTTTTGAAGCATTATTGAGGGCATAGATGAGGGGCAGCGTCATTTTCTTTTCTTTGATATCAATGCCCAAAGGTTTGCCGACATCATCAGTACCAAAATCAAATAAATCATCTTTTATTTGAAAGGCGATGCCAATTTTTTCTCCAAAAAGCCGCATTTTCTCTACAATGGCTTCATCTTTTGTCGTAGAAGAGGCACCGACCGCACAAGCTGCAGCAATGAGGGAAGCCGTTTTTTGACGAATAATATCGTAATAAATAGCTTCTTTAATGTCCAAACGGCGGGCTTTTTCTATTTGGAGCAGCTCACCTTCGCTGATTTCTTTGAATGCATTGGATACGATTTCGAGTATCTTAAATGCGCCATTTTTCAAAGCTAATTGAAGCCCTTGCGTCAGCAGATAATCGCCGACAAGTACCGCAATTTTATTTTTCCACAAGGCATTGACGCTAAAAAAACCGCGCCTTTCGTAGCTATCATCCACTACGTCGTCATGCACGAGCGAGGCTGTATGCAATAATTCAACGAGGGAAGCGGCAACAAAACTGGCAGGATTAATCTCTCCACACAATTTGGCGCTCAAAAAAACAAACATCGGGCGCACCTGTTTGCCTTTTCGCTGTACAATATAATACATGATTTTATCGAGCAGGGCTACATTGCTGCGCATAGATTCCCGAAAGTGTTTCTCAAATTCGTCCAACTCCGCATCAATCGGCTTTTTTATATCGTCTAACTTCATTTTTTTGGATAAGAGACATGGGTTTTCATACCATTTTGTAAAGAAAAATGCCTATTAATTTGGCTGCAAGTTTTTCATAGTTTTTTCGTAGGTTTAGTAGACGGGAATTGATTTTTTTGAAAAAAAA
>JAYUUR010000431.1:0-9734 GCA_043754475.1 Saprospiraceae bacterium
TTCGTATTCTCGCAATGACATTAAGCCTTTTGATGACTTTCCTTTAATAAATCCACAATTTTACCTTCAATAAAATCTCGAACGCCTAAAAATTCGGGCATTTCCATGTGGCGAGGGTCAGGTATTTGCCAATCCAAACGGTGTTTGGCAGGTACGAACGGACATTCATCGCCACAACCCATTGTGACGACATAATCATAAGTTTTATCCATCGGAATCTCTTGAAGGGATTTTGAATCGTGCGTTGTCAAATCGTAGCCTTTTAGCTTCATGGCTTCAATGGCTTTCGGATTGATTTTACCTGACGGACGCGAGCCTGCACTGAAGGCTTCGATGGCATCACCGCCATGAATTTTGGCAAAAGCCTGAGCCATTTGGCTGCGGTTAGAATTTTCGATACAGACGAAAAGGAAGCGTTTTTTATCTTTCATTTCAAAAATAAATAAATTGTAAATATTTAACAGCATCCGCCACCCGGTTTACAAGTGGTATCGCCAGCCAAAGCGAGTTCTTGAAAAACAACAGGTTGAGTTTTGAATGTTTCAATTTTTTCAATTTTCTCTACATTTTCAGCAGGCATACAACAGGCGCTTGCATCGCCTAATTCGTAATGTGGATCATTGAAATCAGCATCTTCGTGGAAATAATACACTTCCCATTGGTGCCCATCGGGGTCGGTTGCCCAGAATTTATCTTGCACCGCATAGCAACATGAAGTACCCATTTCCTCCTTGCTCACAATGCCTTGTTTACGAGCAACGGCAAGGCGGCTTTCCATCTCTTCTTTTGTTTCAACTTGAAAACCCAAATGCCCAAAATTGGACATGACACGCTCCGCATTTTCAACAAATGAAATAATCAGCGAGGGGCTATCCAACACATATTTGGCATAATGCGGTTTGATTTTAGTAGCCGGCACGCCGAAGAAACTGGTGTAAAAATTAACAGTTTCCATCAAGTTGCTCACATATAATGAGACGTGCATACGGGGAAAATGATTTTGATTCATTTTAGTTAAATTTAAAATTTTTATTATTCTTAATTATTTGACAATCAGTTATTTATAAAATTATAAGACATTATTTTCAACAAACTCAATTTATCTTTTTACAAAAAATTATACCCCTACTTTTTCACTTCTGCGCTCCAATAAAAGCGTATCACGCCATACGCCATCCATTTTTCCAATCCGTTCACGCCGTCCAATGAGGCGAAATCCGACAGCCTCATGCAAGCGCAAACTACCTATATTTTTAGGAAAAATACCTGCTTGGAGTGTCCACAAACCATCTGTCTCTGACGATTCTATGAGTGCATTCATGAGCATTTTACCCACGCCTTGCCCTGAATACTGAGGGGTCACATACACGCTCACTTCCGCTACACCTGCATATATGCACCGCCCCGAAACGGGTGTCAAAGCCGCCCAGCCTAAAATGCCCCCCCCCTGCCACGCTCCGCTCACAGTGACAAATCCTGCTTCGATTGTCATACTATTGAGGGCTACAAAACGGCAATTTTTAAGGTGCGAACTATCCCATTCTTCCCATGTCGGGATGTCTTTTTGAAACGTCGCATTGCCTGTTGTAATCCCTTCCGCATATATACGCGCCACATCTTGCCAGTGCTTCGGCTGCATTTTTATGATTTGAATGTTCATTAAAAATAATGTTTAAATTATTGATAATCAATTTATTGGATATTAAACCTATAAGCTACGGCATATACTTAACTCTGTTTTTACGTATTTTTAAAGAGTCCAGAGGACTCTCACGTTTGTAGAATAATGAACGAACTCCACTTTTTACGAGTCCGGAGGACTCACACGTTTGTTATAAAGCCTACAAACGTGTGAGTCCTCTGGACTCGTAGTCCATTTTTAGGTTATTTTCTACAAACGTGCGAGTCCTCTGGACTCATTTCAAGCATTTTGCAGAAAATTCTTATTGATTTTGTAAAAGCATAGTTAAGTATATGCTGTAGGTTTTAGTAGAAAAATGTTCCGCCGCCATTTTCGACGGCGGAACGGGGTTTTGGATTAGCAACAGCCGCCCAAAATAGATGACAAAATGCCGCAGCATCCACCACCTTGACCACAACAATCAGAATTTTTCATCGCATAAAAATTTAAAATGTTAAAAAATATAATTAGAATTTCAGTATTTTGATGGTCTAATATCTAAAGTCTAATCCTCTAAAGTCTTATTCAACAGCATCCTTTCCCTTTGCAGCATTGGGTCTTGTCAATAAAATCTTTGAAAAGGGCAGCCACTTTTTCAAACGCCGACCAATTAATACAGTAGCAAGATTTTACCCCGTCCACAGTGCCATCTATCAAACCAATTTCTTTGAGCTCTTTCAAATGTTGCGATACGGTGCTTTGAGCTAAAGGCAACACATCTACGATTTCGCCGCAAATGCAGGATTGCCTTGATGCCACAACTTTCAAAATTGCTACACGAGCAGGATGGCTAATCGCTTTTGCAAATTCAGCCAGCATGATTTCATCGGCTTTAAACTCAGATTTTTTATTAATTGCCATGTTATTTATTTTATATCGCAAATATACGATTAATATTTTATTAATCGCAAATATGCGATGAATTATTTTTCAATTATTTTTACTCCCCCTCAGTAAAAAATGAGAAGTTAGAAAAATAGACAATAGATGTTAGACAGTTAAAAAATTATAACCGACTTTAATTGTCTAATATCTATTGTCTATTTTTCTAACTTCTCCTTATAAATTGCTTGAAATGCTCATTTTTTGAAAAAAAATCATAACCATTAAGAGCGAATTGCGTTTTTATTTTAACTTCGCAGAACTTTGTAAAGAAGTAGTAATATATTGTGTGAATTATTAAAACTTAAATTACTCCATCATTTTTTTAACAAAATAACATTCGTTTGGCTAAAGTATTTAAACCACGAGGTATTCCTCAAAGAAAAGAAGTAGAGCCTGAGCATAGAATCAATGGCTTAATTAGAGTGCCTGAAATCCGTCTCGTAGGAGATTTGCTCGAAGAACTGAGCACGCTTTTGGGCGAAGAGATTAAAGTAGGCGTTTACAAAACAGGACAAGTACTCACTTGGGCTGAAAAAGCTGAACTCGACCTCGTAGAAATTACCCCGAATGCCGTTCCGCCGGTCTGTCGCATCGTTGATTACAGCAAATTCCTTTATCAGAAAAAGAAAAGGGAAAAAGAAATCAAATCCAACACTGTCAAGACGGTTATCAAGGAAATTCGTTTCACTGCCGAAACGGGCGAACACGATTTGGAATTCAAAGTCCGCCATGCCACTGAGTTTTTGAAAGAAGGCTCTAAAGTGCGGGCGTACGTGCAATTCAAAGGTCGTGGCATTACCTTTATTAATAGAGGTGAGTTGCTTCTGTTGAAATTTATCCAAGCGTTGGATGATTTTGGGCAACCCGAAGCTCTCCCTAAAATGGAAGGCAAAAGAATGACCGTGATGTTGAATCCGAAAAAGAAAGGTAAATAATTTGCATTTGATAACTAAAAAACTATCTTTGCACCTCAATTTTAAAAAGTTATTAATTATGCCTAAAATCAAGACAGTTTCCGGCGCAAAAAAGCGTTTTAAGGTCACCGGCAGCGGCAAGGTTAAGCATTTCAGCGCTAACCACCGTCACTTAATGCGTAAAAAATCAGCGAAAGCAAAAGGACGTACTGAAGGTACTTCTATCGTTGCAACCGTTGATACACCACGCGTTAAAACAATGTTGGGTCTTAACAGTAATCACTAATTATTTTTTTTAACGAGAAAACAGAACAAAAGAGCTTTAAAAAAGCCTCTGTTTTGTACTAAAAATTCAAAAATATGCCTCGTTCAGTCAATTCAGTTGCCGCTCGCAACAGAAAACGCAAAATTTTGAAAGCCGCTCGCGGCTATTTCGGCGCTCGCTCAAAGGTATTTACCGTAGCGAAAAATGCCGTTGACCATGCTATGGCTTACGCTTACGTGGGTCGTAAATTGAAAAAACGCGCTTTCCGCCGGTTATGGATTGCCCGTATCAATGCGGGTGTTCGCCCATTGGGTTTGAGTTATTCCGTTTTTATGCACAAGTTAAAAACTGCTAAAATTGACCTTAATCGCAAGGTTTTAGCGGATTTGGCTTTGAATAACAACGCTGCTTTCGTAGCAGTCGTGAATAAAGTGAAGTAATTTTTTATCAGTTACTTGATTTATTTCAAAAACAAAAAGGGAATTGACGTCATGTCAGTTCCCTTTTTTTTGTGTTTTCACGAATTTTTAGTAGCTTTACCTTTATTCCAAAGGTAAAATCTGCTATGATTCGCTATGAAAAATCCAGAACTCGCTCGACTATTTTATATTGAAATTTTGAAAAACCATCCATCAGAAACGCCCCCTGATGATGAGCATATTCAAGTCCTTTATCGCCTGCTTCACACCGTTTTTTTTAATGTCACCGCGCAAGAGAAAATCCAGTTTACGACGTTTTTCTCTCGCATGGCTTTTGCTTTTCAAAAATATCAAGTCCCACCAAAGCGACAATTTTTTATTCATCAATTTAGAAAGAACTCACAAAAAGCTGATAATGAAAGAGATACGCAGTTGATTTATCAATTAGGTGTAAAAGCAGTGACGGATGCAGTGAAAGTTTTTTATGAAGAAGACCCCTCAGTAGAAATTATAAAAATACTGCCACCGAGCGATTTTTATAAATATTCCCCCGTTGAAATTAAAAAGAAAACACCTTTTTTAAGGGTAGTTTTATTGAAAGATGATGCTGCAAAAGAGCAATTCGTCGGCATTGATGAAGAGAGTTTGGAGGAGGTGCGGGTGCAATATAATTTGGCTGAGCGCAATGAAAATTTCAGGCGGTCGGTCGCCGTTTTGAAGCATTATTTTACCTTTCCGGTTACGGTACATTTACTCGAAAATGAGGTGGATACTGAGGGGGTGTTGCGTCCGAGAGCCTTTGTGATTGAGCCTGATCATTTGATAGATGTGACCGCTATTGCCGAATGTTTTCGAAAAGAAGGTACTGAACCGCTGCTTTATTTGCTCAAAAAATTCATGCCTTATGAAGCCACTACGAGCATCATGAAAGGAAATATTGCCAATTTTTTTCTTGATGAACTCATTGCCAATCCTGACGCTACATTTCAAGATACTATACGTAAAACGTTCAGAATCAATCCGTTAGCATTTTGCATTTATGATGATAAGCAATTTAGAGAAGTGGTAGATGCTTCGCAAGGGCATTTTATCAACATCAAACGCATGGTGACTGAGGGGTTGCCAAAGGAAGGCATCGAGCGAGAAAACTGCTATCTCGAGCCGTCTTTTTACGCCCCTAAATATGGTCTGCAAGGGCGACTCGATTTGTTTTATCAAAATCCTGAAAACAATAAATCGGCTATCGTGGAGCTCAAAAGTGGTCAGCCGTTTAAGCCCAATGTGTATGGCATTTCCAATAATCATTTCACTCAAACCCTCTTGTACGATTTGCTTGTTAGCGCGGCTTTTGAAGGCAAAACGCAGCCTTTAAATTATATTTTATATTCTGTTTTAGAAAAAGACAATCTTAAATATGCCCCCTCAGTACGGGCGCAACAATACGAGGCTTTGAATGTGCGGAATCAAATATTGGCTTTAGAACAGGCTTTGATAAATTTAAATAAAACGCCATTTAACGAAAATAATATTTATAAACGATTGATTGACAATCTTTTAAAAACGGCAACTGGTTTTGAAAAACGCGACATTGAGTTATTTGCCAAAACATTTAACAACATGTCGGATTTGGAAAGGGAATATTTTATGGCGTTCAGTTCATTCATTGCGCGAGAGCACCAGTTGGCAAAAGTAGGGGTGCAGGGTGTTGAAAATGCTAACGGGGTAGCGTCGCTTTGGCTCAATGATTTGAAAGAAAAAGAAGAGAATTTTAATATTTTCAATGCTTTAAAATTAAAAATTAATACCAGCCGAGAGGAAGATGCGCTCATAGTTTTAGAAAAAACGGAGCAGACTAATCCTTTAGCCAACTTTAGGGTCGGTGATATTGTGGTTTTGTACCCTTCGACAACTCCCACGACTTCGAGTTGGGGACATGCGCCGATTTTGAAAAATCAGATTTTTAAATGCAGTTTGGTAGCTATTGAAAAAGAGGCGATTACGCTGAGGTTGCGCTCTCGACAATTGAATCAGTATATTTTTGACAATACGGCGTTTTGGAATGTTGAACATGACCTTTTGGATAGCGGTTTCAATGGGATGTATCGGGGTTTGCTTGAGTTTATGCGGATTCCACAGCGGAAAAGGGATTTGTTGATGACTTTAATACCGCCTCAACAAAATTTTGATGAAGATTCAAATTTGCCTATTATTCATGCGATGACGGAAGAACAGAATCGTATTTTCAATAAAATCATACAATCTAAAGACTATTTTCTACTGTGGGGTCCGCCCGGCACAGGCAAAACAAGCGTGATGCTCAAGCATTTAGTGGGTCATTATTGGCAGAATACGGGGGAGAATATCTTGCTTTTGGCTTATACGAACCGTGCTGTGGATGAAATTTGTGAAGCCATCGAAAGCCTGGGCGAAGGTGTGAAAGACGCCTATATTCGCATTGGGTCAAGGTATTCGACAGCCCATCAGTATCAAGCGCAATTGTTGGATGTTCAGATTTCAGGCATTGCAACACGGAAGGAATTGAAGGCGTTAATTCAAAAAAGGCGTATTGTTGTAGCAACAGTTTCGTCTATATCGGGCAAGCCAGAACTGATGCAACTCATTCATTTTCAACGAGTTATCATTGATGAGGCTTCTCAAATATTGGAGCCGATGCTGGTTGGCTTGCTCCCTCATTTTGAGCATTTTACTTTGATTGGTGATCATAAACAATTGCCTGCTGTTGTGACGCAAGGGGAAGACGAGTCAGTAGCAAGGGGTGAAAAATTGCCAAATATTGGTCTGAAAAATTTACGCAATTCGCTATTTGAAAGGCTTTATAAACGGTCAATTACTGAGGGGTGGCATTGGGCTTATGACGTGCTGAGCCATCAAGGGCGAATGCATCAAGACATCATGGACTTTCCAAGTAAGCATTTTTATGAGCAAAAATTGCGGATTTTACCCGATGGGATGAATCATTTTCAAGTGCAAAGTATGGTATTTACACCGCTGATATTGGGTTTAAAAGACAATAATTTTGAAAAAATAATAAAAGAACGCCGTGTTATATTTATCAATACAGAAACGGATAAACGTAAAAATTTGAATAAAACCAATGAAAATGAAGCGCAGATGATAGGCGAACTGGTGCATATTTTTAATAAAATTTATAGTGAAAATGGCGAAGCGATGCACCCCCTCAGTATCGGCGTAATTACGCCTTATCGAGCGCAAATTGCTCAGATTCAATCAGTGTTGCGTGGAAAAAATATAAATATTGATGCTATTACGATTGATACGGTAGAACGCTATCAAGGCGGTGCGCGCGATGTGATTTTGATTTCGCTCTGCACAAATGATGCGTCACAATTGTCTTCATTAATTTCTTTATCTGAAGAGGGAGTAGATAGGAAGTTGAATGTAGCCCTTACTCGAGCACGAAAGCATCTGGTAGTGGTTGGGAATGTAGAAATACTGAGGGGGTCTGAAATTTATAAATGGTTTATTGATGAATATTTTGTAAATATAAGTTGTTGAAAATCAATTTGATGTGAAATAAAATAGTAAATTTATTTATTTGTCAAACAAATAAATTGTTAGTAATTTACATATAATTTTATTTGTATGTAAAATTATATTTTTTTATATACGATATTTAAAATAAAAAATATTTAAAATAACCTCAACTGTGTATTGTTATTTTTTATAATAAGTAGTACCTTTGCTCAAATATTAAAGAGAAATAATTTATGTAGTTTTAATTAATCTATATTTACTATGAAAATGTACACATACAAGTTAACCGTAATTAATGTTATGCTTTCTTTTAATCTTCATTAGATATTTTTTAACGACAAATTTTTTTCTTTTTTTTCTTTATAAATTAAAAAATTCAGAGAGCTATTCCGATTAGCCGACTGAATGCTCATTTTATAACCTTAAAAATTAATTTTATTTAGTAAAATTTTATCGAAAACTTCCATTAGCAGCAACTATCAACATTTTATTTTTATGTCATTGATTGTCAATGACATAATCGCTTTAATTATTTAAATTATTGATTATCAATGATTTAAATAATTATATTATTTAAATTCGTTGACTTGTCAATGAATTAAAGAGTTATGTTAATGCTATTTTTAAACCAAATTTTTTCACCCAAAACAATTATAAGTTATGGAATCACCATTATTACTCCGAACTTTTTCCCGCTTTTTATTAAGCGCTTTAACCTTATTATTGGTTACGCTCACTGCCACCACGAACTCTCTAACCGGACAGACTTTGATAGGTCCGAGCGAGTTATTGGCGAATACTGAAGTGTCGTACTACATCAGCGACCCCTCAGTAACAGGCGATTGGGAGGTCAATGGTTCTGCCACAGTTTCTTCGAACTTGGTCGGTCAGAACGCGATTAAAGTGAAAGCTAACAATTACTGTTATGGTAGATTTACAGTTATTGTAAAAATTGGCGATAAATATCTCTTCAGGCAAGTTAATATTATCAAGAATTTGCCACCGATATTTACATCGGGTGCAACGACTGCCACCCTCAGTTGCAATTCAACTTTGGAGGATTTTAATAAATACAAACCGACCGCCAAAGATATAGACGGCAATGCGGTTGATGTTGTCATGAAAGACATGATGTCAATGCAAATGGGTAGATGTCAATCGGTTGTTACTTGGGAAGCCACAGACAGATGTGGCAACAAGGCAACTTTTACTCAAACTATTGAGGTAGTAGGTAACACTGTTGATACAGAAGCACCTATATTTGACCAAACTACTTTAGTTAAAACATTTTATGATTGCGATAAACTCCCTAAAACGTTTATAGTACCTAAAGCGACTGACAATTGTGTTAATCCTGTTATGGTAAAATTAGTGAGACGAGAGGTTTCGGAAAGGATTCGTTCGAGCATTGCTTGTATGTCCTATTTTGAGATTTTAACTTGGGAAGCCACTGACGTATGCGGCAATAAAAGACAAGCCGATCAAACTATTTGCGTAGTGGATAATGTTCCACCTGTTTTTGTTAGTAGCACTCTTGAACCTATTACTGTCTTCCAATGCGGTTTTGACTACGATAAATATCAACCCAAAGCGACTGATAATTGTAGTAATCCCGTCATGATTATGGCGGTTGATATCCAAACGACTATTGTTGATGTAGGGCGAAGAACAGTTATTATTACTTGGGAAGCGACCGATATGTGTGGCAATGCTACAAGAGCAAAGCAGACATTTAATGTTATTGATCAAACGCCTCCAAGAATTAATCGAGGCTTACCACTTCCGGCTGTAGCAGTAGAATGTAATAATCTAATCAATAATATCCAAATTCCATTAGGATTTGATGACTGCGGAGATCCTGTTGAAGTCATATTGGCCAGCAGAAGAATCATTGTAGCAGGCAACTGTAATGGTATTATTGAATTAACTTGGAAAGCTACTGACGCCAGTGGTAATATGTCTTTTGCTAAACAAATAGTTAATATCAATGATAAAACATCACCTATTGTCGTTTGCCCTGCGCCTATAAATGTGTCATGCGCTTCGCAAGTGCC
>JAYUUR010000432.1:0-3234 GCA_043754475.1 Saprospiraceae bacterium
ATGAAAATAAAATTCTGCGGCGCAGCGCGCGAAGTCACCGGAAGTTGCCATTTAATTACACTCGATAGTGGTTTTACAATCCTATTAGATTGCGGTTTGTATCAAGGTAATAGCCCTGAGTTAAAAAATTTTAATGATGAGTGGCTGTTCAACCCCACTGGTATTAATTGCATGGTGCTTTCTCACGCCCATATCGACCATGCGGGCAGGATTCCAAAATTGGTGAAAGATGGTTTTCGCAACACCATTTATTGCACGCCCGCTACCCGTGCATTGTCTGCCATTATGCTGCTCGATAGTGCCGGTATTCAAGAAAAAGATGCCGAATATGATAATAAAAAAGCCATAAAACAAGGGAAAGAAGGCAATATTCAACCGCTTTACACCAGTGAGGATGTTCAAAAAGCCATGACACTCTTCGCCAGTTTTAGCTACGATCGTTGGTTTCCTATTCATCCTGATGTACAAGTGCTGTTCTCTGATGCAGGACATATACTCGGCGCGGCGAGCGTCACCTTGAAAATTACTGAGGGGGGTAAAACCACGATGTTCGGTTTTACGGCGGATATTGGTCGCCCCAATCGCCCTATTTTGCAAGACCCTCATATAATGCCAGAAGTAGATTATTTGATTTGCGAATCCACTTATGGCGACCGTTTGCACGAAGATAAACCTCAAGAAATAGGTAAATTTATCAATATCATCAACGAAACCGCTGAACGTGGCGGCAAGGTTATTATTCCCGCATTCAGCGTGGGGCGCACGCAGGAAATCGTATTTATGCTCGATAAATTAGCGAATGAAGGGCATCTCCCCCGTATTCCTATTTTTGTTGATAGCCCTTTGGCAGTGGATGCTACTGAAGTTTTCATAGCGCATCCAGAGTGTTTTGATGAAGAAATGCATCTATATATGCTTAAAGACCCGAATCCATTTGGCTTTAAAAATCTGAAATATATTCGTAAAGTAGAAGAATCCAAAGCTCTCAATCAACTAAAAGAGCCTTGTGTTATCATTTCATCGTCGGGTATGGCAAACGCAGGGCGCGTCAAACACCATCTTTTTAATAATCTTGAAGACCCAACTTGCACTGTCCTCATCGTGGGTTATGCTTCGCCGAATACGCCAGCAGGTCAATTGCGCGACGGGGCGCAGTATGTGCGCTTGTTTGGAGAACAAAAACGGGTGAATTGTCGGGTTGAAATCATGGATTCGTTCTCTGCTCATGCCGATTATAAGGAGATGTTGGATTTTATTGACAATCAAAAGCAAGGACTCAAGCAACTTTGGCTGGTGCATGGCGATTATGAAGTGCAGCAAATGTTTCAAAAAACATTGCATCAAAACGGTTTTAATAACGTTGACATACCGGCATTGGGCAGTGAAGTGGTGATTTGACAAATGTTTGTGCGTAGGTTTAGTAAACGGAAAATTATTTTTTTTGAAAAAAAAGTAATTTTCCGTTTACTAAACCTACGCACAAAACATTTTTACGCTATTTATCAAAATCCTTGAATACTAATGACTACTAATTGATAAGTTTTTCAATTTAAAACAATATGTTTAAAATATTTTCAAGCATTTATCAAAACCTCTATCTGACGCGCCGCTTTTTCATTTTGTTTGCATTGGTGGCTTTCGTTTTTGTATTGAGTTTTACTTGGTCGTGGCTGTTTCCGATAGCTCAAACGACTTTGATTGTCTGTATAGCTATTGTTTTCGCTGATATTGTCTTGCTTTTTAATAAAAATACACGTCTTGAAGCCCATCGGCGTTTACCTAAATTAATGTCGCTCGGCGATGCCAACCGCATATATTTGGATATTGAAAACCACTCGGGTCAACGTTTGAATATTAATTTGATTGATGAAATCCCTGTTCAATTTCAAAAAAGAGACTTCGAAATGCGCCTGATACTGAGGGGGGGTGAAGCCCGCCGAACAGAATACGAACTCACGCCCACTGAACGCGGCGAGTATGCTTTTGGCAATATTAACATCTTTGCAGAATCGCGTTTGGGCTTGGTTCAACGGCGGTTTGAACAAGGCGGCGGCGATATGAGTGTGCCTGTGTACCCCTCAGTATTGCAGATGAAACAGTTTGAATTGAAGGCTTTTCAACAAATAGCCCATCAATCGGGCATTAAAAAAATCCGCCGATTGGGTCATAGCTACGAGTTTGAACAGATAAAAAATTATGTCGCTGGCGACGATTTTCGCTCCTTGAATTGGAAAGCATCGAGCCGTCGAGGGCAAGTCATGGTGAACCAATATGAAGACGAACGCTCCCAGCAAGTCTATTGCATTATTGATAAAAGCCGAGTGATGCGGATGCCTTTTGGTGGTTTGACGCTCATGGATCATGCTATCAATACGAGTTTGGTCATTTCTAATATCATTTTACAGAAAAAAGACAAGGCGGGTTTGTTTAGTTTCAGCGATAAACTCGGCGCAACTTTGCAAGCGGATAACAGCCCCAATCAGTTGAGTCGCATTCTCTACGAATTGTACCGTGAAAAAGAAGGGAAAGGCGAGGCGAGTTATGAATTGCTCTATTATGCCGTTCGGAAAATGATAAAAGGGCGGAGTCTATTGGTGCTTTTTACCAATTTTGAAAGCATGTTTGCTTTAGAAAGAGTGTTGCCGACTTTAAGATTGCTCAATAATTTGCATTTATTAGTGGTCGTTTTTTTTAAAAATACGGAGATTGAAGATTTTACTAAAAAAGATGCGGCGACTACAGAAGAGATTTATCATCAAACGATTGCTCATAAATTTATGAATGAAAAAGTGCAAATGATGCAAAAACTTAGGCAATATGGCATTCAAACAATACTGACTCGACCAGAGGATTTGTCTATCAATACCATTAATAAATATTTGGAATTGAAATCAAGGGGGGCTATTTGAGTGAAAGTTGAGCTAAATTCCCCTCTTTTCACTTTTTTTAAATTAGATTTAAAAAAAAATTACGCTGTAAATAATTTTATGAATAAGGTTTTTGAAATTTTTTATAAGGTAAATAATTTCGTGAATAAGGTTTTTGAAATTTTTTATAAGGTAAATAATTTCGCGCACAAGGTTTTTGAAATTTTTTATAAAGAAAATAATTTCGCGTATAAGATTTTTGAAATCTTATTTAGAGTAAATAATTTTGCGTAAATTATTACGGAATTATCTACTAATTGGAACAATACGTCATTTTGAATCATTTTATGAAAAATTAAATTTATAA
>JAYUUR010000433.1:0-9691 GCA_043754475.1 Saprospiraceae bacterium
CCATAATCATCCCAATTAATGCCCGTTTGGTTGATATTATTGGCAAAACCGATGAATGAAAATTGCTCTTTTTTATTGAAACGGTTGTAGCTACCGCGCGCTGCCCAACGCTCGGACGTGCCGACTGCCCCCGTCACTTTTCCAAACGAGCCTTTTTTGAATTCTTCTTTTAACTCAAGATTCATAGCTTTTTCCTTTTTGCCGTCGTCTATGCCCGTGAGTTTGGCTTGGTCGGATTTTTCATTGAAAACTTGCACTTTTGAAATCGTTTCGGCATCGAGGTTTTTAGTAGCCGCTTTAGGGTCGTCGCCGAAAAAGGTTTTACCATCCACGTAGAGTTTTTTTACGTCTTTGCCTTGGGCTTTTATATTGCCATCAGCATCCACTTCTATGCCCGGCAACCGCCGCAGTAAATCTTCTACCGTAGAACCAGGCGGTACTTTGAACGACGAAGCATTATATTCGATGGTATCGCCTCTTATACTGAGGGGTGCTTTTGCAGCTTTGATGACAACCTCCATCAACTCCTTCGTAATCGGTTTAGTTCGGATACCACCTAAGTTATTGACCTCCGATACTGAGGGGGTCAATAATTGTTGATAAGGAATGTAACCAACGTAAGAAACTTTCAGCAAATAGGTAACGTTTTTGACATTTTTAAATTCAAAAGCTGCTTGTGCATTGGTTTGGGTAAAACTCACCAAAGCCGAATCTTTAGGGTTCAAAAGCATGACCGTTGCGAAGGGTAATTCTGCCCCTGCGGTGTCTTGAACAATGCCTTTGATGGTGACTTTGGATGGGTTTTGTGCAAATAAAAAAGTGCTAATAATTAGCAAACAGGGTAGAAAAAGGAGCTTTTTCATCAGGGCTTAGTAAATTGGTTTTAGAGTATTTAGAAAATGTTTTTATATATTGTATAACGACAACAATATGACAGAAATGTTGCAAATAAATAATATTTAACTATTTTATTGCAAAAAAAAGCGTTCAACCGATTATATTTCGATTGAACGCCTATTATTTCTAAAAACAACATACTAAAAACTCAATACTCATCCTAATCAATCCTCAAATCCTCCACTTTCACATTTGGAAATTTTGATTTATCAAAAGTGAAATAATCGGCTGGATATTTTTTATTGGTTATAGGTTGTTCAAGGCTAAGTTTATAACGGGATTGGTCTTTTCCAAAAGCAGTCATGCTCACCACTTGATTTGTTTTTTGGTCTATCACTACTCGGATTTGACTATAATCGCCCTTCCGATTCGTCGGTTTGAAGGTAATAATTGTGGCTTTTTTGCTCCACCCCTCAGTCGTTTCGCCCATAATGGCATAGATATAATCCTTTTTTTCATAAATGCTCATCAAATCCTTTGGCGACATCAAGTCATTAGCTTTTTTACTCGCTGCGTTCATAATGCGGACGATATTGTCCTCTTTTTGCCAAACCGTTTTGCTATCGCTGATAAAAAGGCGTTTGCCGATTTCGGCTCTGTACCTATCGCCTTCTTGGTATATTTTCCCTTTCTGTACTTCTTCTTTCTTTTGCTCCGCTAATTTGAGCGTCAAAGTAAAACCTGTTTCGAGGGTTTGATAGCCTTCATAAAGTTTTTTTACTTTATCTAAAAGAGCTTTGGCTTTGGGGTCGGAGGTTTCGGGCTTAGCACTTGTTTGAGCGGTTGCTACACTTACTGTCATTATTAAGGCTAAAAGCATCAATCCAGATTTTCTCAATTGATTCATCATATTTTTATTTTTGTTTAAATTAAAATTCATTTGTACTATAAACGATTATTAGACGATATTGATTTTAAAAGGATTAAATACTTGCAGTTAATATTTTGTTAAAGCTTAATTTTATCACTTAAAAGATTTTTACCACATAGCGAATATTTTTTGACACATAGGAAACAGTAGAGCACATAGGCGGCTCAACTATGTGTTCTATTGTGCCTCGTGTCAAAAAAATATACCCTTTGTGGTATTTTTTTTAATTTTGCACGCTTTTTTAATTTTAAATAAAAAACAATGACTTATTGGCTTGTAAAATCAGAACCTGAATCTTTTTCTTTGGAAGATTTCATAAGAGAAAAAGTGACGGTGTGGTATGGTGTCAGAAATTATACTGCGCGGAATAACCTACGAACTATGCAAGTGGATGATATTTGTATATTTTATCGAAGCGTAACTAAGCCTGCAGCTATCGCCCTTGCCCGCGTAGCACGTGAGCATTATCAAGACCCGACGACCGAAGAGGTGGCATGGTTAGCGGTGGATTTAGAATTTGTTGAAGCATTCAAAAAAGAAGTACCCCTCAGTATGATTAAAGAAACGCCTGAATTACAAAATATGGCGTTGCTTAAATTGAGCCGCCTTTCAGTGCAGCCGGTTACGCCTGAGGAGTTTGAGATTATTTGTAAAATGAGCAAAATAAAATGAAAGAATTACAAGCACTCAACGCCTATTTTTGGCGATATAAATGGCATTTGCTCGGCGGCATCATCTTCGTCACCGTTTCCAATTACTTCCGAATCTTACAGCCTCAAATGCTCCGCAAGGCACTTGATTTGGTAGTCAATAATATCAGTCTGTATAGAAATTTTGAGGGATTTGAATCTCAAGCCGATTTGTATTCCATATTGGGCAAAAGCCTGATGTTTTTCGGCTTTATCGTCTTGGTTTTAGCACTTTTGATGGGCGTTTTCATGTATTTTATGCGCCAAACCATCATCGTTATGAGCCGTTTGATTGAGTATGATTTGCGAAAAACTGTCTTCGACCATTACCAAGACCTCAGTCTCGCCTTCTACAAACGCAACAACACGGGCGATATGATGAGCCGCATCACGGAGGACGTGAACAAAGTCCGAAACTACCTCGGGCCCACCATTTTATACGGTGTCAACCTTGTGACTTTATTCACGCTCACCATTTATTCGATGGTCAGCGTCAGCCCGATTCTCACTTTTTATAGCCTATTGCCTTTGCCCTTTTTGGTCATCGGCATTTATTACGTCAGCACTCAAATCAACCGCCGCAGTGAAAAAATACAACGCCAATTAGCTGCCTTGACGTCCACCGCCCAAGAAGCCTATTCTGGCATCCGAGTGGTGAAAAGCTATGTCCGCGAAGAGCCGATAGTGAACCATTTTGCTACACAAAGTGAAGTTTTCAAGGAAAAAGCCTTGAGTTTAGCGAAAATTGACAATGCTTTTTTCCCTATCATGCTCCTATGCATCGGTGCAAGTACCATCATCACAGTCTATGTCGGCGGCTTGCAAGTCGTGGCGGGCAACATTACGCCGGGCAATATTGCGGAGTTCGTGATATACGTGAGTATGCTCACGTGGCCCGTCACGTCCATCGGTTGGATTGCCTCACTTACGCAACAAGCGGCGGCGTCCATGAAGCGCATCAATGAGTTTTTGAAAACACCATCCGATATTCAAAATAATGCATCCTCCAATAGTACCCCAATATCTCAATATCCCAATATCCCAATATCTCAATATCCCAATATCCCAATATCTCAATATCCCAATATCCCAATATCTCAATATCCCAATACCTCAATATCTCACATAAAAGGCGATATCGAGTTTAAAAATGTCTCGTTCACTTATCCAGATACAGGCATTTCAGCTTTAAGAAATATCAGTTTTCATTTAAAAGAAGGAGAAAAATTAGCCATCATTGGTCGAACAGGCAGCGGCAAAACCACCATCGCCGACCTGCTCGTGCGGATGTACGATGTAACACCACAAGGCTTTGACGATGGTATCATAAAAATTGATGGGAAAGACATTAAGTCATTGGATATCAATATGTTACGTCAGCGAATCGGCTACGTACCTCAAGATGTTTTCCTATTTTCTGACAATGTTTCAGGCAATATTGCTTTCGGAAAAAGGGGCGCATCTCAAGCAGAAATTGAGCAATTTGCTCGCTACGCTGCCGTTTATGACGATATAATGGGTTTGACTGAGGGGTTCAATACAGTAGTCGGCGAGCGCGGCGTTACGCTTTCAGGCGGTCAAAAGCAGCGCATTTCTATCGCTCGCGCTTTAATCAAACAGCCCGATATTGTCCTACTCGACGACTGCCTTTCCGCCGTCGATACCACCACCGAACAAACCATATTGGGCTATTTGAACAACGCTTTAGCCGATAAAACCGCCATCATCATCACCCACCGCATCTATGGACTTTTACAATTTGATAAAATAATCGTCCTCGAAAATGGTGAAATCAGCGAGCAAGGCACGCATGAGCAACTCATAGCCAATAAAGGCTACTATTTTGAAATGTTTGAGCAGCAGAAAATGACGGAGGAAGAGGAAGAAGCAGTTTGATATTTGAGTATAAATGTTTAAATTTGTTTTCACAAAGGGATACCTTCAGCTAAAATTTATTCACCATCATAAATTTATAAAGATGCAAGTATTAGAAATAAACTCAGTTTTAAAATTAAAAAATGAAATACTGGAAATAATAGTCTCCCTTCAAACTGAAGAAGCTCTTTCAAAAATTCTTGAATCTGCAAAAGAAGCGGTTGAGGAAGAGGATTTATGGTCATTACTTTCACCGGAACAAATTGAAAAGTTGGAAGCTTCAATAGAAAGAAGTAAAAATAGAGAAAACTTATTAAGCCATGAAGAAGTTAAAAAAAGACATGCCAAATGGTTAAGCAAATAACTTGATATTTTTAACACTCGCCAAGACCCTAAATTGCGAAAATACTGAGGGGGTAAAAACACCATTGAAAATAGCAGTCAATACACGCTTTTTATTGAAAAACCAACTGGAAGGAATCGGACGTTTCACTCTCGAAACATTCAGCCGTTTGGCAATTGCACATCCCGAACATGAGTTCATTTTCTTCTTCGATAGACCTTTCGATGCGTCCTTTATTTTCAGCTCAAATGTCACGCCTGTTGTATTATTTCCGCCAGCTCGGCACCCATTTTTATTCTTATGGTGGTTTGAATGGTCAGTTGCCCGAGCATTAAAAAAGTACCAAGCGGATGTATTTATTTCACCCGATAACTTCCTTAGCCTCAGCACTTCAACGCCCACGCTTTTAGTCGTTCACGACATAGCCTTTACACATTTCGTTGATAATGACAAGTTTATAAATAGACTTTATTATAAATATTTCATGCCCCGCTTTCTAAAACGGGCTAACCGTATCGCCACTGTTTCAGAATTTACGAAGCAAGACATTATTAATTATTATAAAATAGATGCTTCAAAAATCGACGTCTGTTACAATGGCTGCCGCGACGAGTTCAAGCCTATTAATTTAGAAGAGAAAGAGGAGATTTTAAATCAAAATGCCAATTATACTGAGGGGGTGCCATATTTTCTCTACGTCGGTGCAGTCCATCCGCGTAAAAATGTACACCGTCTCATCGAAGCATTTGATGCCTTTAAAAAGCAACATAATGTCCCTTTTAAACTCTTGATATGCGGTCGTTTCGCTTGGCAAACAGGCGAAGTAAAAGCGGCATTCGATAAAGCCGATTTCAAAAAAGATATTATTTTTACGGGCTACGTCAGCGATGAAGAAGTGGTGCGATTGACGGCGGCGGCACATGCGTTTGTCTATGTTTCCAATTTTGAAGGCTTCGGCTTACCCATTTTGGAAGCCATGCAGTGCGATGTACCCGTCATCACGTCCAACACTTCATCCATGCCCGAAGTAGCAGGCGATGCTGCCCTTTTGGTGAATCCCGAATCAGTAGAGGAAATTACCAACGCCCTCAGTCAATTGGCTTTTGATGAAAATTTAAGACAAGATTTAATAGAAAAAGGGCGCATCCAAAGAACCAAATTCAGTTGGGATAAAACCGCCACCATTATTTATGACAATATTTTAAAAACAGTCCAAGATGAAAAACATTCAAAATAAAATTCAGGCATTACTACAAATTTTCCCATTTTTCCAAATGTATTCCCCCTTCGGGGGCAGGAGGGCTATCGTCATAATCATTTCATTATCAATCATTTACCAAATATCCGCTCAAAAAACACTCACCCCTTTTGAGAAAAACAACAACCATACAGCCACTTATACTGAGGGGGTAGCCTACTACAAAACCCTCGCTCAAAAATATCCCAAAACCATGAAACTCCGTGAAGTAGGCATGACCGACGCCGGTTTCCCCCTCCATGTAGCCGTGATTTCAACGGACGGCACATTCACTCCTCAAGCAGCCCGTCAAAAAGGCAAAGCCATTTATTTTATCAATAATGCCATTCACCCTGGCGAGCCTGAGGGTGTAGATGCCACGATGATGCTCGTGCGAGATTATCTGCAAAATGTTGATAATCAACGATTTATAAATAATATCGTGCTGGTTGTGATACCGTTTTACAATATTGATGGTGTATTAAATCGGGGTAGAATCAGCCGCATCAATCAAAATGGACCCGATGATTATGGGTTTAGAGGCAATGCTAAAAATTTGGATTTAAATAGAGATTTTATCAAAGCCGATACTAAAAATGCTCAAACGTTCAATCAAATTTTCAGTCAATGGTCGCCCCATATTTTTATGGACAATCATACTTCTAATGGTGCTGATTATCAATACACCATGACGCTCATTGCCACACAGAAAGATAAACTCAATACGTATTTATCTGATTATCAACAAAATAGCCTCTTGCCTCGCCTTTTTAAAGACATGAAAACGCGTGGGTGGGAGATGAGTCCTTATGTCAATTTTGATGAAAAAGTAGAAGGCGGATTGATGGCTTTTCCTGACGTGCCACGCTATTCGACGGGCTATGCTGCCCTGCATAATGCCATCGGTTTTATGCCCGAAACCCATATGCTCAAGCCCTTTCCCGACCGTGTCCGCTCGACGTATGCCCTTATGGATTGCATGATAAAAATTATGCACGATGATTGTGATAAAATTATAGAAGTTCAAAAAAAGGCTAATCGAGATGTTGAAAATAAAACCCAAGTGGATATAAATTGGAAATTGGACACCACTCGAAAAGAGACAATTCAGTTCAATGGTTTTGAGTCGGGTTATAAAAAAAGTGAGGTGAGCGGGTTGCCTCGTTTATACTACGATAGGTCGAAACCTTATGAAAAAACAATACAATATTTGCCCCATTTTACCCCCTCAGTATCCATCGCAAAACCGGCGTTTTATATTGTTCCAAAGGCTTATTGGGCTGTGATAGACAGGCTGAAATGGAACGGCGTCAATATGACCCCCCTCAGTAAAGATACCACAATTGAAGCAGAATTTTACTACATAACTGATTATAAATCAAGCTCTTATCCCTACGAAGGGCATCATCCGAATAGAGAGGTGAAGTTAGAAACGAAGCTTTTGAAAAGGCGTTTTGCCAAAGGTGATTACCTCATTTCAACCAAACAAAAAGCTGCTCGTTACATCGTCGAAACCTTAGAGCCACAAGCCCCAGATTCATTTTTTGCATGGAATTTTTTCGATGGTATTCTCAACCAAAAGGAAGGATTTTCAGGTTATGTTTTTGAAGATGTCGCGGCTGAGATTTTAAAAAAGAACCCCGATTTGAAGAAAAAATTAGAAGAGAAACAGCAAGCCGACCCTAAATTTGCCGCCTCCGCAGCAGATCAGTTGGATTTTATCTATAAAAATTCGGAGTATTTTGAGCCATCGGTAAGATTGTACCCCGTTGGGCGAATTTTGAAATAAGTAATGGGCAATTACCCATACCCATTGCCCATTACTAATTGCCCATTACCAATTACCTATTATTTAATCTTTCCAATTTTTCAAAATCACCTCAGCTTGAGCAGCGAATGTACCTTTTTCCTTCACAATGCGCTGATAAATGGCTTTAGAATTCGTTTTACTATTCTTTTGATAATAGGCATTGGCAGAATACCAAAGGGCTTTTTCATACAAATCACCCGATGATTGGCGCGTCAAAATGTTATTAAATTCGCCAATCGCTTTATCATATTCTTTTTCTTGAAAATATTTAACACCTTGATTCAGAACCCGATTGTCCATTTCTTGCGGACTTTCAGAGCGTTTGGCTTTGGCGGCGGCAGGGACACTCGGCTGGGCTGTATAGCCTTCGGTACTCGGTGCAGCGTTCTTCGCATTTCTCGATTTAGCTAATTTTTTTTCTTGCGCACTATATTCCATTGCTACTTTTTCCTCTGCCCGATCTTTACTTTTAGTTGAAATTTCATCATTCGCTGAATAGGTGGCAACAGCATCTTGCTTCGCTTCTTTTTGAGGTGCAGCCGCAGCGGTAGTCGTCATATTTAAATTATCGTCACTTTTAACTTCTTGATTATCAATGCTTTTATTGCTCTCAGCATCTGTAATTGAGTTTTCAGTTTTGGTAGTCGAAGGCTTTTCCGTTGCATAAGATGAAGGCGTATTCGAATTGGCTTCAGGATTTTGAGGTTCTAAAACAAGGGGTTTTTGTTCAAAATAGGCTGAATCGGCTGCTTTTGACTCATTATACTGAGGGGGTGCTTCGGCAATTATTTCTTTAGATTCGTCCATTGGTTTGGTGAAAATCCATAAAGCCGCCACCACCAAAACGGCTAACGAAGCCGCTGCTGAGAGGGCATAACGCAAATAGCGATTGGGCGTCCGAACAACTTTTAACGCCGTTTTCTGCAAGTTTTTCTCATTCGTTTTCTCTAAAATATATGCTTTTGATTGTAAAAATGCTTTCTCCAAATCTTTTGAATCCAACATCATTGCCCCCTCGATGGCATCGCTGCACATCGGGCAATGTCCGATATGTCGGTCAATCGCCCGTGTTTCGTCGGGCAAAGTCTCGTCGCGCAGATAACGCAAAATCTGCTCTTGCGTTAAGCAATTATCGTTTGGAACAATTTGTTTCATTATTTCAACTTTCTACTTTTGAATCAACCTTTCAAGGGTTCAAAACCCTTGAAAGGTTATTATCATTTCGTCATCATTTTTTTCAAATTCAATTTCCCATTTTGAATATGCGATTTTATTTCATTCAAAGAAAAATCTGTTTGCATGACTATTTCTTTATACGATTTTTCTTTTAAATAGAACAACTCCACACAGAGCCGTTGTTCATTTTTAAGATGATTCATGTTGTTTTCAAGCAATTGAATCAATTTTTCTTTATTCTCAAAGTCTTCAAAATCATCATCATACTGAGGGGTATGCGGCATGACTTCCGGAAACTCCACTGATAAACCCGCTTTCCGCAATTTCATCAAGCAATGATTCTTCGCTACCATATAAAGCCACGATTTGGGATGCTCCACCTCGTTTTTCTTTAAATCAAGATGCAATTTTTCAAATATTTCCATAACGGCATCTTCACTATCTGCCAAATTTTTTAAATATTTCATACAAACGCCCAAAATCAAATGTGCATAACGCCGATACAATTCGCCGATATACCGAACATCATTGGATGAGCGATAGAGCCGAATGAGAACGATGTCTTCCTGATGGTCGTTTTGTAGAGACATTAAATGTTATCGAATTTTAAACTTATTGATGATTTTTGATGGAAAATAAACCATAATTATATATTAAATCAAGGCTTAAAAGTAAGGTTATTCTTTCATTTTAATAAGAATTTGCTAAAAAATATCAAACCCATAACGAATAATCATTAAAAATATGACGCCCAAAAACACTTGCCGCACAAATTCATTACCCCTTAGTAAAG
>JAYUUR010000434.1:0-9686 GCA_043754475.1 Saprospiraceae bacterium
GATACCACGATTGACAGAATTATTAATGTCAGTGCTGGGCTATGGAATTTTAATATATCCACCTAAATCATTGATTATCAACTTACAACAAGTCTAATAAACCATTACAGCTTATTGAGCATTTTTTTTATACAAAATCACCTTTGAATTAAACCCCAACCGCTTCCCTCAAAATCAACTTCTCCCGTTCAGGTCCCGTTGAAATCATGGTGACAGGCACTTCCAAATATTCTTCTAAAAAGAGGGTAAATTCTTTCAGAACGCTTGGCAATGATTCATAGTCTAAATCGTCCAAATTTTTCATCCAACCTTTAAAAGATTTCCATACAGGTTCAACTTTTACTTCGTTGATGTCAAAAGGCAAATTGGTGCTCAATGCGCCATTGTATTTATAATGTGTCGCCGCTTTTATTTCTTCAAAAATATTCAATACATCAATCTTTGTGATGCACAATTGCGTCACGCCATTGAGCATAATCGTATAGCGCAACTGCGGCAAATCTATCCAACCACAACGGCGCGGGCGACCTGTTGTGCTGCCAAATTCAGCCCCCTCAGTACGGAGCAAATCGCCAATAGAATCATGCAATTCTGTTGGAAATGGACCGCCACCAACGCGTGTGCAATATGCTTTTGTCACGCCAATCACTTCACCGATTTTGCTCGGTGCAACGCCCAAGCCTACACATACGCCCGCCGTAACAGTATTGGATGAAGTGACAAACGGATAAGTGCCGAAGTCAATATCGAGCATTGAACCTTGTGCGCCTTCGGCTAATATTTTTTTACCTTTATTTAAATTCTCATTGATATAGTATTCAGAATCAATGAGTTGCATCGATTTCAATGTTTCTAAACTGGCAAACCAACGCGCTTCTTCGGCTTCCAAATCGAAAGATACTGAGGGGTACACTTTCAAAAGTTCTAAGTGTTTTTCCTTCAATGCCTCATATCTTTTTTGAAAACTTGGCAATAAAATATCGCCTACGCGCAAGCCGTTGCGCCCAGTTTTGTCCATATAAGTCGGTCCGATGCCTTTGAGTGTGGAGCCGATTTTTGCTGAGCCTTTTGCGGCTTCGCTTGCTGCATCCAGCAGGCGATGAGTAGGCAAAATAAGGTGTGCTTTTTTAGCAACTAAGAGGCGTGTTTGATATTCAACATTTGCCGCTTTCAGGTTGTTGATTTCTCTTTCAAAAGTAATTGGGTCAATCACAACGCCGTTGCCGATGACATTGATGAGGTTTTCTCTGAAAATACCGGAAGGAATGGTGTGCAGAACGAATTTTTTACCGCCGAATTTGAGGGTATGTCCCGCGTTGGGTCCGCCTTGAAAACGCGCAACAATATCGTATTTTTCAGCGAGGAAGTCCACGATTTTACCCTTGCCTTCATCGCCCCATTGCAAACCGAGTATGACGTCTATTTTCATAGTGAGATATTTTTATTTTTATAAAATTTAAAACACATTTTTCAAAAACCGCGCAAAGATACAAAAACCCATCGAAGCCATACAGCATCGATGGGTTTTTAATTTGTCCAAATGGAGCCGCCCGCAAAAAGTTGACAAAAAGGAGTTGAAAATTCAACTCGATTAGAGTAATATTTTTTCACTGCCAAGGTATTTAAAATTAAGAAATTACCTTGATATTTAAGGAAGTTCTTTGACATTGTTGTAAAGTTAAAATGTGTTGTTCAAATTCAATGGGTGTTAAGTTGAGTATACCACTATGATTTCGATTTTGATTATAGCAGTTTTTGATAAATTTTTCATGCCCTTTGGGTTGAATAAATGAGTTGATATTGATGTCAAAAAGCATATGGTTTTTAAGGATGTCATTAAACGATTCGGCAAAGGCATTTTCATAGCAATTATCCGCCATACTGGATTGAATATTACGGCTGCGGAGTGCCTCGAGAAATACTTTTTCGATATACTGTTTACCGCCATCGGAATGAAAAATCAAGTCATCGAAACGAGAGATATTTCTGGTTTTAAATGCTTGTTTAATCACCTCTTGTGATGTAACTGCGGCGTGCATAGAAATCGAGAAACTTAAGCCCAACAGAAACCGACTGTATAAATCAATCAGGCTGGTTGCGTAACCAACGAGCTGTCCATTTGAGCCATAAACATAGCAAATATGGCTGACCCAAATGTGGTTTATATCCTTGATTTGTAAGCCTTCAATGAGGTTAGAGAACACATAATCGCCTCTAATTGTCGTTTTAGGTACAAACCGTTTAGTTTCTATTCTTAAACCATTGGACAAGCAAAGTGCTTCAAAAGCGTGTTTTCCCCACCCTAAAAGCATAGAATTGTAATCTTTATGCTTTCTTCGGATGTAAAAATATACCTCTCGGGCACTTGAACCCGGTAGAAACTGCCTACGTACATTCTTAGCCATTTCGACCACCAATTTTTCAGGTGTTCTGATAAGCTCCAAGGTAGATGGACGTAGCCAATTATGGAAGGCTTGTCTTGATATACCTGCTGCTTTATACAAGGCTTCCATGCTTACTTTTGGTTTTTCTCCTTGACCTCCTTGGTGGATTTGGTGGAAGAAGTCAGCGAGAGCGGGGTATCGAAATTTTTTTTTATATCGATCCCCATCGCTTCATCTGCCTTGTCTATCACTTTATGAAGAAGCATGTTTTCTGCTTTTGCTCGACCCAAAATAGCGTAAGCCTGTTCAAGTTCTGCTTCAAGCTTTTTGACCCTTATACTGTCACTCACATGTTCAACTACTGTCACTAAAGCTGCTTTATAATGCAATGAATATTTCACATACCATTTATAAATGCCCGCTTGACTGACCTTATATTTACGACCTGCTTCAGCTTTACTCAGACCATCGTCTATTTCTTGTACGATTAATCTGCGAACTGATTCTGAAAAATACCGACGTTCCCGTGTAGGTATAACTTCACTTTTTAACTTTGTGACTTGTCCTTTTTTCATACCCAAAATTAATTGATTTTGTGAGTTGAGTTTCAACTCCTTTTTTGTCAATCATTTTCGGGCATGTCCAAAAAAAATTACCAATTACTCATTACCTATCACTTATTACTCATTAAGCAAAGCACTCCCCACCTCCGTCTCATATTCCCGTTGTTTCTGACAAGAGCCGCAGACACCATACAAATTGAGCGCATGGTGCATGATTTTGAAATTCAACAACTCCCCTACCATCGTTTTAATATGCTGAATGCGCGGGTCACAAAACTCGACGACTTTACCGCAATCCACGCATATAACATGGTCATGTTGCTTAGAACCGTAGCTTTTCTCATAAAGTGCAAGATTTTTACCAAACTGATGCTTTCGCACAAGGTCGCAACTCACTAAAAGCTCCAGCGTGTTATAAACCGTAGCACGGCTCACGCGGTAGCTCTTGTTTTTCATATGGATATACAAAGCTTCTGCGTCGAAATGGTCGTCGCGTTTGTATATTTCTTCGAGGATGGCGTAGCGTTCGGGCGTTTTGCGAAAGCTACTTTTTTCGAGATGTGCAGAGAAAATATGCGTCACCTCCTTAATAATATCTAATTCGTTTCTATTGAAAGCCATTTTTTTTTATTGAAAATCCTGTTTTTAGGCAGATGTATGAAAAATGAAAAACAAATGTAGCGTTAATATTCTTTATTTAAAAACACTCATAATGATTTACATTTGTGAAAATGATAGATCGTTATTTAAATTAAAACTCAACCATGAAGCCTTTATCAAAATCCCTTATATTAGTTGCTGTATTTATATCTGCAATATTTTCCTTTTATTTAATTAAAAATATAGAACCTATTGAAACAGAAAATGAGGAATCGGAAAAAGAATATCCTTCCGATTGGTCATTCGCTCAGCGCGCCTATCCGTATGGGCAAATCAATCAATCCGCATATTTAGAGGTTTTGAAAAATGCACAACGCCTTAGAAATCAATCACTTACGACGCGTGGCAGCAATACATGGACACTCGCTGGACCCACCAATACAGGTGGTCGCATCACCTCATTAGCCATTCATCCATCGAATACGCAGACCATTTATGTAGGTGCAGCAGCCGGTGGCATTTTCAAAACTATTGATGGCGGTGCTTCTTGGCTTTCCATTTTTGAAGATGCTCTGACGCTCGCAATCGGCGATGTTGCCATTGCACCTTCCAATCCGCAGACGCTTTATGTGGGTACGGGCGAGGCAAATGGCGGCGGCGGCTCTACCAATTATGATGGTGTGGGCGTTTATAAAAGCTTGAATGCAGGCGCAACATGGCAACATTTAGGTCCAACAAATATCGGCAGCATTGGTAAATTAGCCATTGACCCAAAGAATCCCAACCGCGTTTTCGTAGCAGCAATGGGTTATTTATACCAACCTAATCCCCAAAGAGGCATTTATCGCACCACCGACGGCGGCGGCACTTGGGATAAAGTTTTATATCTCAATGATTCGACCGGCTGCATTGATATTGCCATTCACCCCACTAATTCCGATACCATATACGCGGCTATGTGGGAGCGCAATCGCCGACCCAATTATCGCAATTATGGCGGCGCATCATGCGGCATTTATCGCTCAATAGATGGTGGCTCATCTTGGTTGAAGCTTATAAACGGGCTGCCTGATACCAATATCGGTAGAATCGGTATCACGATTTCCCCCAAAGACCCCTCAGTATTGTACACCATTTATGCCGACGAAATAGGCAATTTCAAAGGCATTTATAGAAGCAATAATAATGGTGACTCATGGTTTCAACTTGATCCGAATAATCAATTGAAAACCCTTTACTCCAATTTCGGTTGGTGGTTTGGCAGAATCGTCATTGACCCCTCGACTACTGAGGGGGTATATGTGATGGGTTTGGATATTTTTAAAACTATAAATGGCGGTCAAACATGGCAATTTGTTTCCGATGGCGTGCATGTAGATCATCATGCATTGTGGGTCAATCCGAATGATAGTTCAGAGGTTGTGAATGGTAACGACGGCGGTTTATATCGCTCAAAAACCATTACACAATCATGGAATCATGTGAATAATTTACCCATTACCCAATTTTATACCTGCGAAATGGATGAAAAAAATCCTCAAAGACTCTACGGCGGCACGCAAGACAATGGCACTTGGCGAACCCAAACAGGCAATACCAACGACTGGGAGCATATTTTTGATGGCGATGGTTTCGTTACTTTGGTTGACCCGAACGATAGTAAATATGTGTATGCCGAAGCGCAATTTGGCTTTTTAGGTCGCTCCACCGATGGTGGTTTGAATTTCGTAACAGCTACCAGCGGTATCATCAGTTCCGACCGTAAAAATTGGCAAGTACCTTATGTTTTTGCACCCAACAATTCGAGTACACTATATTTAGGCACGCATCGCTTATATCGCTCGACGAATCGGGCAGTTTCATGGACACCTATTAGCTCTGATTTGACCAATGGCTCTCAAGGAATAGGCGGTATTGTGTTCGGAACGATAACCACTATTTCCGTTTCGCCCGTCAACCCTCAAATCATCTATGTCGGTACGGACGATGCCAATGTTTGGATTTCAACTAATGGCGGTACTAATTTTCAAAAAATCAACAATGGCATACCTAATCGCTGGATTACGCACGTGGAGGCTGACCCTAAAGATGCTTCAACGGCATATGTCACCGTTTCAGGTTTTAAATGGAATGAATACCAACCGCATGTTTTGAAAACGACCAATCAAGGCGCGACTTGGGTGGATATTTCAAGCAATTTGCCTCAAGCCCCCGTCAACGATATTGTAGCTGACCCCTCAGTATCTGGCACTCTTTACGTGGCTACGGACGTGGGTGTGTATGTAAGCAACAACGGCGGTGGGCAATGGCAACCGCTCGGCAACGGTATGCCCTTAGTGCCGGTGACGGATTTAAGGTTGCACAATCCTACGCGCAAACTCGTGGCGGCTACATTCGGACGCTCCATGTACTCCATTATTTTAGAACCCACAGCTACTAAAGACCTATCATTGGCAGATTTTAACCTTCAAATAAATCCAACAATCATTTCTTCAAATTCAAACATTCACCTTAATTTGAGTAAAAACAGTGATATTTCCTTAGAAATCATAGACATTTCAGGTAAAATGATTAAAAAAATAGTGGCGGGCAAATTCTCTACAGGCGAGTATAATTTCCCTATCAATCGTTTTGATTTTAAGGCATCGGGTATTTATTTATGCCGATTGGCTTCGGGTGGTGGGGTGAAAACTTTGAAGTTTATGGTATTGTGAAATACTCTTCGTCAATTTCGTATCTTTGCGCCAAAATTACTATAATGAAATTTGTTGATGTTAAAAATGACATTGCATTCCGAAAAATATTTGGTAATAAATTTCAAATTATTCAAAATCAATTAAATACGTAGTTTTAAATTTTTATATGAATTATCTAACACTCGAAAACGTTACTAAAAGCTACGGACATAAAGTCCTGTTTGATAAAATCAGCCTCACCATCAATAGAGGTGACCGCATTGCCCTCGTCGCTAAAAACGGGACGGGCAAGACGACTTTGCTACGTGTACTCGCCGGTACTGAGGGGTCGGAAGGGGAAAGTTCTAAGATATTGATTTCGAAAGAAATACGCACGGGCTTTCTGGAACAAGAGCCTGACCTCGATGATAATATGACTGCGCTCGAAGCCGTTTTTCATTCAGATAACCTTCAAATTCAAGCGATTAAGAATTACGAAAAAGCGTTATTGGACAATGATACTGAGGGGGTGCAAAAGTATTTGACTGAAATTGACGAACTCCACGCATGGGATTTTGAGGCGAAAATTCAAGAAATTTTATCTAAATTAAAAATTGATACTTTTCTTAATCAGCGCATTGGCTCGCTCTCAGGTGGTCAGAAAAAACGGGTGGCGATGGCAATATTGCTCATTGACGAACCCGATTTTATGATACTCGATGAGCCAACCAACCATTTGGATTTGGATATGATTGAGTGGCTCGAAGCCTATTTTGCCTCGCGTCCGAGCCTCACGCTGTTTGTCGTTACGCATGATAGGTATTTTCTCGATGCTATTTGCAACACCATTATTGAGTTGGAAGGTGGTAAATTTTACCGTTATCGCGGCAGTTATGCTTATTATTTGGAGCAAAAAGCGTTACGTACCGATGTAGATGCCGCTACGATGGGTAAAAATCAAAAACTATTCTCTCGCGAACTCGATTGGATGCGTAGGCAACCGCAAGCCCGAACGACGAAGGCTCAAAGTCGGATTGATGATTTTCATGAATTGAAAGATAAAATCAGCAAAAAAGTAGAAACGGACGATATGCAAATTGACATCAAAACCACTTGGTTGGGGTCGAAAATCGTCGAAATGCACCATGTTTCTAAGCAATTTAATGATGTTAAGCTGATTGAAAATTTTTCTTATAAATTTAAAAAAGGCGAACGCGTAGGCATTGTCGGGCAAAATGGCGCAGGAAAATCCACGTTTATCAATATTCTGACAGGCGATTTACCGCCTGATAGTGGAAAAGTGGTGATTGGCGAAACCATTCAATTTGGGCATTACAATCAGTTGGGCATGAAGCTCAAAGAGGATAAGCGCGTGATAGAGGTGATAACGGACATCGCCGATTTTATTCCACTTGAAAAAGGTCAAAAAATTACGGCTTCGGCTTTGTTAGAACGTTTTTTATTTACAAAAGAACAGCAGCAGGTGTATGTATCGCAGCTTTCGGGCGGTGAAAAAAGGCGTTTATATTTGCTGACGGTCATTATAAAAAATCCTAATTTCTTGATTCTCGATGAGCCGACGAATGATTTGGATATATTGACACTCAACGTTTTAGAAGATTTTTTACAAAATCAATTCAATGGTTGCTTAATTATCGTTACCCACGATCGTTATTTTATGGATAGACTTGTTGACCATCTTTTTATTTTTGAAGGTGAGGGCAAAATCAAGGATTACAACGGGAACTATACGGAGTACCGTGAGTTGAAAAAAATTGAAGACCGCGAGCAGAAAAAGCAATCCACGAATGGCAACGGGCAGACGGCGAACACCCCCTCAGTACAAACGGCTTCTAATGCACTTGACGCTCGAAAAGCCAATGACACCGAGCGCAAAGAGTTCAAGCGACTTGAAAAAGAGATTGAAAAATTAGAACAGCAAAAAGCAGAAATAACGGACAAATTCAATGACTCCAATATTTCAAATAAAGACATTGAAAAACTATCTTTAGAGCTTTCGGGCGTACTGAAACAGTTAGAAATCAAAGAGATGCGTTGGTTGGAACTGTCTGAATTGGTTTAAATAAAAAGCTAATATTATTCTATGAAATTCGACAAAGCTATCCCCGTCAAAGCATTAGCCAAGCAAATAGGTGCGACCGATATTATAGGCGACGATACGCTTAATGCATTGGGAATAAACGAAATACACCATGTTAAAAAAGGGGATATTACATTTTCTGATGTCCAAAAGTATTTTGATAAAGCTTTGAAATCCGATGCTTCTATCATTATTTTAAATGAAAAAGTAGAGTCCATTCCAGAAGGAAAAGCGGTGCTGGTGCATCCACAACCCTTCGAAGCGTATGACAGCATCGTGCGGACTCAGCGTCCATTTATGCCGCTATCCGAAGCCACACGAGCAGGTAGTATCAACGTAGCGGATTCCGCAGTGGTGCATGAATCGGTGGTTTTAGAGCCAAATGTGGTCATCGGCAACCATGTTCGCATTGGTGTGGGTTGCTATATTCAAGCCAATGCGGTGATTCACGATTTCACCATTATCGGTAAAAATGTGCAAATTGGAGCAGGCGCATTGATTGGCACGGATGCTTTTTATTTCAAAAGAAATGCAGATTCTAAAGATTCTGAAAGTACTGTGCGCTATAAAAAATGGCGCAGCGGTGGGCGTGTTGTCATAGAAGACGGCGTGGATATTGGCGCAGGCTGCACCATCAACAAAGGCGTTTCGAGCGATACCATCATCGGCTCAGGAACTAAAATAGACGCTCAAGTCCACATCGGGCATGATGTGAAAATTGGTAAAAATTGCCTTTTGGCTGCCCAAGTCGGCATTGGCGGCAACTCGATTATAGAAGATGAAGTGGTTTTATATGGCCAAGTGGGCATTGCTCAGAATGTTCGGATAGGGAAAAATGCTATCGTTTCAGCCAAATCGGGCGTATCCAAAGACCTTGAAGGCGGTAAAGCATACTTTGGGATTCCGGCTCAAGAGGCTAAGGATGCTTATAAGGATTTGGCAAATTTGAGGCAATTACGCAAGAAGTGATTTTTAAAATGTGTTTTATATTTATGTGTTAAAGAATTTGCATTTCTCAAAAAGTAGCCTATTTTTGTAAAAGCAAATGAAAAATTAACCTTATTTCAAAAAAAAACTAAACCCTAATTATATATGTTAAAAAACACACTAACCTCGCATTTTCCCGAAGGGATTCCTTCGGGACGCATTTCGCATTTCGCGGAATGTAATAAATTTTTTTTTGATATTGGAATCCACTTCAATATCAAAAAGATACTGCCGCAGAGATTGCACTCTCATCACGGCAATAGCCACCTTTTTGCTTAAAAAAAATTTCTTAGTGTACTAAACTTGTTGCTGCTTAAGCAGCTCTACTAATGTTAATACGATTGGTTTTAATAATAGCTAAAGCAGAAGAGCCGAC
>JAYUUR010000435.1:0-3227 GCA_043754475.1 Saprospiraceae bacterium
TATGCTCAGGTAATTTAGGCAATCGTTTTTCAAGAGCCGTGAATTTTTCAGCCAATAATTTTCGATGACCCGAATAAATGGAGCGTTGATAATTTTGAGTAAAACGTTCAGCTTTAAAATCTTCGTCTTCAGATTCAAGGCTCAGTGCCACGTGCATTTCAGCCGTCCGACGCGCCAATAAGGTGATGCGCTCGTAGGTGACAGACCCAATCAATTTTTGAACAAGTGAAGGGGCATCTTCAAAATACATCCGATTTTTGCGAACAAGCGGCGGTGGAACGGTTGATTTATTGACCTTTTCAAACACTTTTTCGTAGTAGCGCGTCAAGGCTTCGAGCGTAGAAGTCCACGCTTCGCCTTGATTCGGTATTTTATTTTGTAATAATCCCAAGACTGTCATAGACTTGGTATTATTATCAAAAAACTCAATGCCACCGCCATAAGCAGGTGCGTTTTCAAAGTTTGTTTTTTCACTTAAATATCTGACTAATTCCAAATCAGGGTTGATGTCAGTATCTAATTTTCTATAAATTTTGAAGAAAAATTGGTCATTATAAATGATGGAAGTGTTGCTTTGCTCTACTCTTAACACTTCGCTTTCTATTTTTTCATACTTGAAATCTTTTAAAACTGAGCCTGATTCAAATTTTAATACCCCCTCAGTAGTCGTGACCGAAACATCATTTTTTATCATCTCAAAAATAGCTGTCCGATAACTTTCTTCAAAAAGTGCATCTACTAAAATGCCTTCTTTAGTAGGCGTTTTAAAATAACACATCACAGCATTGGCTCTGTTCTTTAGATATTGAATAATCTCCGTTGCATCAGTAATAAATGCTATGGGCAACGAATAACTTTCAGGCAAACCATCTGTGTATCGCACATCCACTTGAGCAAAATATACTTTGTTCTCACCATGAGTGCCCCCCTCAGTATGCTTCGTATTTTGTGAAGACAATTCTCCGCTCGCAGTGACAAATTGAGTAAAAACAGCCGGATAACGGTCAATATCCAAAGACACAACGCTTCTGCTTTTACCTGAAAACCACCGACAAGACTTCATATAAACAGGCAAAGCATTTTTCAAAAACTTACGTTTGGAAGAATAATGGTCAAAGAACGACTCCCATTCTACTTCACTTTCGATTTGGCTCAATTGTTCAATTTGGCTTGGTTTCTCTACAAATTCACTGTCTTGCTCTAATAAAAACCAATAATAGGAATATGGCGCGAGCGTGATGGCATAAGGATTATCAGTTATTTCAAAAAATTTATTTTGACTAAATATTTCAATCGGCTGATTGCCTTTGTAGGCTTTTAGTCGCAACTCTGCCGCTTGCGAATATTTGGATAAATTGGCAACAATCAAGACGCTTTCTCCTTGGATATGCCGTACATAAGATAAAACTTTACCGTTGCCACTATCTAAAAACGTGGTTTCACCTTGACTAAGGGCTTTCAATCGCTTTCTCATAGCAATAATATTTTTCATCCACCAAAGCAACGATGCCGTATTTTTTGATTGCACTTCTACGTTCACGGATTCATAGCGATAAGCAGGATCACGTATGATGGGTAGGAAAAGCTTTTGAGGGTTGGCATTTGAAAAACCGGCGTTGCGGTCGGCGTTCCATTGCATTGGGGTGCGGATACCGTTGCGGTCGCCGAGATAAATATTATCACCCATGCCGATTTCATCGCCGTAATAAATAACGGGCGTACCGGGCAATGAAAATAAAAGCGAATTCAAGAGTTCAATTTTGCGGCGATCATTGCCCAAAAGCGGTGCGAGGCGACGGCGAATCCCTTCATTAATCTTTGCGCCATGGTCTTGCGCAAACATTTTATACATATAATCCCGCTCCTCTTCCGTCACCATCGAAAGTGTCAAATCATCGTGATTGCGAAGAAATAAAGCCCATTGGCTGGTCTCTGTAATAGCGGGCGTTTGCTCCATAATATCCACAATCGGATACGCATCTTCCGTTTGTAAAGCCATATACAAGCGCGGCATCAAGGGAAAATGGTAATTCAGATGACACTCATCGCCCTCGCCAAAGTAGGCGGCGGCATCTTCGGGCCACTGATTGGTATCGGCAATCAAGATTTTACAGGGAAATTCCTCATTGATATATTTCCTTACTTGCTTCAAAAAAGCATGAACTTCTGGCAAATTTTCACAATTAGTTCCTTCTCGTTTGTACAAATAACTGATTGACCGCAGCACCGCTCCATCCACACCCATATCAAACCAATATGCCATTACCTGTCGCAATTCTTCGCGCACAGCATCATTATCGAAGTTCAAATCGGCTTGGTGGCTAAAAAAACGGTGAAAATAATAGGCTTTGGCTTCATTATCCCAAGTCCAATTGGAGGCTTCATAATCTTTAAACAGGATTTCAGCTTCTGAAAATTTCTCAGCATCGTTGCTCCAAATGTAATAATCGCGCTCAATACTGAGGGGGTCAGCTTTGCGCGCGCGTTGAAACCATTCATGCTTGGTAGAAGTATGGTTCATCATCAAATCAATGACAATCCGCATACCTCGCTTATGGGCTTCATCGAGCAAATTTTTAAACTGCTCCAAGGTTCCAAAATCAGGGTGAATCTTCCGATAATCGGCAATATCATAGCCATCATCCTTGAAAGGCGAGTCATAAAAGGGCATCAACGACAAGCAATTGACACCTAAATCTTCAAGATAATCCAATTTTTCAATTAAGCCTTGAATATCCCCTGCGCCATCATTATTGAAATCAAAAAAAGATTTAATGTTGAGCGAATAAATAATCGCGTCTTTATACCAAGCGTTTGCAGTAGTTTGACCTAACATCCGGTTTTTATTTTAATGAGTCAAAAACAGTATTTTCAAGGCAATATACTGAGGGGGTCTTGTTTAAACAAAAAAATAGATATGTTTTTTGAGAAATAACTCGTACAGATTTAGGAAGGTCAACTTTTCTAAAATAAATACATAAAACAATAAAGCTACCCCTCAATAATGAAGTGGTAGCTTTATTGTTTATTAATGCGAATAATGGGTTTGCCAAGGGCATTCCTTCGGAAGAAAATGCCGTTAGGCATATAATATCGGTAGAAAGTGGTAAAAAATCTGTTGCAAGTTCCAGAGGGACGACATATTTAATTTTGGATATATCGTGGCTACGCCACTTTGGGGCGTTTTTGATTTGTTTACTACCGATATGCCATGCCTAACGGCATTT
>JAYUUR010000436.1:0-3223 GCA_043754475.1 Saprospiraceae bacterium
GCGCCACAATTAATGCAATCATCCGTTATCATTATCGCCATAATTCTCTTGATTCTTTATTTTTTTTTTCTTTCGCCGACAAGCCAGCTTAGTAGTAAAGTTGTTATATAAACGCTTTTTTGAAAATGAAGTTCAAAATCGGGCGCAAAATTAACGATATTGAAAATAATACAGCTATAAAGTTTTACTTTTTTTCGTTAGATTTGTTTTTTAAAGTTTATTTTTAAAATGATTATACCTAACACACCATTTTGTCCGTAAAAAACATCCTAACGTAAAAGGAAATTCCTTGAACCATCGGCTAAACCCAACTTTCATTTGACGGAATACGATATCATAGAACTTTGTAGGCAGCAAGACCCGAAAGCGCAAAAATTGCTGTACGACCGATACGCACCGAAGATGTTCGGCGTGTGTCGGCGTTATGTTTTGAGCCGAGAGGATGCTGAGGATGTGCTGGTGGAAGGCATGTTCAAGGTTTTTGATAACATTCACACATATCAAGGGGCGGGTAGTTTTGAAGGGTGGATTCGCCGCATTGTGGTCAATGAGGCGTTGATGTTTTTACGAAAAAAACGTTTGCTCACGGTGGATACGGACGCTGCCGACCTCAACACCATCGAACTCAGTCACCCCCTCAGTATCGAGCATGAATTGGCAGCGCAAGACATCCTCAAACTGCTTGAAAAATTGCCGACTGGCTACCGCACTATTTTTAATTTATATGTGATTGAAGGTTATAAGCATATCGAAATTGCCGATATGCTGGGCATTAGCATCAATACTTCAAAATCTCAACTGATATTAGCAAAGGAAAAATTGAGAAAAATGATGAGCTTTAAGGAGTTATGAGTTATGGAAAATGAAAAAGACATATTTGACCTCTTGCGTGAAGAAAGCGAAAATCTGAGCGAGACACCCCCGACCGAAGCATGGCAACGGCTTGAAAAACGCTTGACCAAAACGCGGAAACAGAAGCGGAAACGCCGCCCGATGCAGTTGCAATTGGTGGCTATTTCTATTGCTGTGATATTGATTTTATTGGTGGGCGTGGTGAGTTGGTATGTGACCAAGCAACATGAAGATATACTGAGGGGGCGGCGGGCGTTCGCAGGATTGCGGTTTTTGAATGGGCAGTGGGTGTCTTCCGATAAAAAAACACTGGATGTGATGGCTTGGGATTTGAAAGATTCGTTATTGCTTATGGGTGAAAAGTCTCTATATTTTGGAGACAATTTGATTTCAAAAACGCCACTGATAATTAAAAACGTGGGAAAAGACAATGTTTTAATTTATAACAATAAAAATTATTTGTTAAAAGATATTAAAAATAATACATTTATTTTTAATTCAAAAAATGGAGGAGAAATCCGACTCCGTAAAGCGAGCGATGACCGATTTACGCTGTCATTTGGAGAAGGGATGATTTTTGTTTTTAAAAAAGAATAATAGATGATAACTGTTAAACTTAAATCTAACAACGATGAGGTGTATATCCTCCAAAAATTGCTGAGGAAAGTAGGCTATACCGTCCTTCCTGACGGTGATTTCGGCACTAAAACCGATAAAGCCGTCCGGGATTTTCAATTTTCTCATAGCCTTATAGCTGATGGCATTGTGGGCACGCGCACATGGGATTTGCTTTTTGCCAAAGCATTTAAAGCAGGGGAGGAGATTCTGGGAACGGATATTTATCAACATGATAAGACCACTACCGATAGCTTTTGGCAGGAATTACAAGCAAAACACCATTTTTGCTTTGTCAAATCTACGGAAGGTACATCATATAATGACCCTAAATTTTTAGACCATATGAAACGCCTCAAAGAGAATAAAATACTGAGGGGGGGCTACCATTTTTTCAGAATGCTGAATGATGATGTAGAAGGGCAAGCGCAAAATTTCCTCGATTCGGGCGTAGATTATCGTGAAAAAGGCGTTTTGCCACCCGTTTTAGACGTGGAACCAACCAATGATGAATGGAAACGCATTGCTTTTTTATCTCAAAATAGATTGGCAATTGTCAAACGGATGCAACGCTGGCTCGCGCTCGTAGAAGCAAAAACGGGCAAACGCCCTATTATTTATACCTCCAAACACATTTGGGATAATATTTTGAAAGCCCCAACAGGTTTTAGCCATTATCCGCTTTGGGTAGCCAATTATACTACGGGGGCAAAACCGACAATGCCTTCCGGCTGGGCGAATTACGCCATTTGGCAATTCACTGAAACCGGTACGATTGGCGGTCATGAGGGTTTTGATGTCAATCGGCTCAATATTCCTTACAAGGAGCTTTTAAAAATGGCGGGGTATTGAAGATGTGTTGATATGGGAATGCGGATGATGCGGATATGCACGGATTTTTTTAGAAATTGCTGATGTTCTTTTTCATTTAAAATTTGTCATAAATTTAACTTTACCTTATCTTTACATTACTCAAACGTTTTGGATACGTCAAAGAATAATGCTTTCAATTTCATAATTCGTAGGGTTTTAACCTCACATTTTCACTAAAAATATGTAAGATATGACTGAGAAAATGATTTTATCGGAAATTTATCAACTGCCTGAAAGCCTCAAAAAAGAGGTGTTACATTTTATTGTTTTTTTAAAGCAAGATTATTCGTTAAAAAAAACAGGAAAAATCAAAGGGGAAAGGGTTTTTGGAAGGTCAAAAGGTCGGTATAAACTTGCCCCAGATTTTGATGCCCCTCTTGATGATTTTAAAGATTATATGTAACTATGAAATACTTAATTGATACGCATACAGTTATCCAAAACAAGCTCCCTTTTCATCATAGAGACCCTTTTGACAGAATAATTGTCTCTCAGGCAATTGCCGAAAATATGGACATCATCAGCAAAGACGCCATATTTGATATTTATCTTACTGATAAGTCTGTGAAGCGAATATGGTAATCTGCTCTATCCGTGTCATCTGCGTTTCTATTTACAACATGTTTTAGCTCACCAGCACCGTCACATAGTCTGTGCTATCGCTTTTAAGTTGTTTGCGACCATTGGCATAAATCCGAATATTGTAATAAAAACCGGCTTCAAGACCCGACAAAATAGCCGAGCTACTGGTGCTGAAAGTACCGTTTTTCCAAGTTGTTTCGCCCTCTTTTTGGTATTCAATACCATAATTAACGGCATTTTTATCCATTTTCCATTTAAGGTTAACTACCCCTGAGCGGTCGATATTGTTTTCGGCTTTCAA
>JAYUUR010000437.1:0-3215 GCA_043754475.1 Saprospiraceae bacterium
CGCTATGGCGATTTGAAAAATGAAGTAGCGGAAGCATTGATAGAACTCACTCAGCCATTTCGTGAAAGATTAGAAGATTTGCAATCCCGTAAAAAAGAAGTGCAAGAGCACATTAGAGAATCCTCTGCTGAGATTCGTAAAACAGCGCAACAGACGATGCGCGAAGTGAAAGAACTGACGGGGATTTTGAACGTATAGTTTTAAAAAATATTTATAAACGATTGATATACAAACCTATAAGGTTTTTGAAAGCCTTATAGGTTTATGCAACAAACAATATGCGACAACTCTCATCATCTTGGACATTAGCATTTCGGATTTTTTTTCCGACGCTGTGGATTGCCTTTTTTGGCACTTTCCTTATTGCATTATTTGTCACTGATAAACCGCTGATTGGGCCGTTGGATGCCAATTTTCTGCGCTATGGCTTATTGGTTTTTGTAGCCATTTTTATTTTTATTTTTTGGAAAACAGTATTTCGTTTGAAAAGAGTAGATGCTGATAAAGACTATATTTATGTGACTAATTTCTTCAAAAACGTGCGTTATCCACATGCAGATATTGATAAAATAGAATTATCAAAAGGTATTTTATTTCAATATGGCACTTTGTATTTAAGAGGTAAAGGCACTTTTGGCGACAGCATTTTATTTATTTTGAGTAAAAGAAGATTGGAATTATTTTTAGAAGATAATCCGCATCTAATCAATTGGATTGTAGAATTATAACAAAAAAGACTATATTTGCTTAAAATAATTTAAAAAATGCTATCAACTGCCCGTTATTCAGATTCCGTTCCGAAGCGTTTTGAAAGTCAGCCTGCCGGCAATATGACACTCGAACAGTTCCTTAAAAAATACCGTAAAGGTACAAGCGGGATAAAATACGAGTGGAATAATGGTATTATTGAAAAATCAGGCACTATGAAACTTGAAGAACAATATATCCTCAATAATTTACAAAAGCTTTTTGTCAAAACCGCTACTTTTCAAAAAGACGACATGCTCACTTATGAACTGGAAGTATGGACATCACTTACTCAATGGCGTAAACCCGATGCAGCATATTTGACGGCTCTACAAATAGAAAATGGAGCAGATGGTATCGAATGTGTTCCTTCCTTTATTATTGAAGTAATTTCAAAAAATGATAACGTGAATACTGTATTCACTAAAGTAGATGAATATTTTAAAGCAGGTGTCAAAATTTTATGGCAAATTTTTCCTGATGCACAAATGGTACAGGTTTTTAGCTCTTCTAAAAAAATTGAAATTATGGAAGGCAATGATGTATGTAGTGCAGAATCGGTTGTTCAGGGTTTTAAGTTGACGGTGAATGAGATTTTTCAAAGGAAAGGCAATAATAAATCCGATAATTAAGTCGCTCATTTTTTATTTTATTGTATTTTAACGGCTCAATGATTCTCTGAATTCATTGAGCCGTTTCAGTTTTTACTGAGGGGTATAGATAAATGACTGTATTTTACGAATTATAAATTATAAAAAAATTGAACATTATGAGATTGAAAATCGCCCTGCTTTTCTTACTTTTTTCATTTAAAACAACACTTTTTGCTCAAAAACTACTTTCACCAAGAGAATATATGGGTTACGAACGCGGCGAGCAATTCACGCCCCACAATGTGATGGTGGAGTATTATCGCCAAGCAGCAGCTAACTCAGATTTGATGATTTTGAAAGAATATGGTAAGACCAATCAAGGTCGCCCCTTGCTTTATGCCATTATTTCCTCCAAAGAAAATCTACAAAATTTAGAGCAAATTCGCTTGAATAACCTACGCCGAGCAGGTTTGGCGGAAGGCAAAGCGGATAATTCTAACCCTGTTGCCATCGTCTGGATTTCGATGAATGTGCATGGCAACGAACCGGCGAGCAGCGAAACAGCCCCTCAGTTGCTCTACGAATTAATCAACCCGAGCCGTGCTGATACGAAGGAATGGTTGAAAAACACGGTCGTCATCATTGACCCCTGCGTGAATCCTGACGGCAATCATCGCTATACGCATTGGTACAATAATGTGGCTGATAAAACGCCCAATACAAGTCCCGATTCCCGTGAACACCGTGAGCCTTGGCCCGGTGGCAGAGTTAACCATTATTACTTCGATTTGAATAGAGATTGGGCTTGGTGTACGCAAGTGGAATCGCAACAGCGGTTATCGATTTATAAAGAATGGATGCCACATGTAGTGCCTGATTTTCATGAAATGGGTTATAATAGTCCGTATTATTTTGCACCTGCAGCACAACCGTTTCATAAGTTTATCACACCATTTCAGCGCGATTTTCAAGTAGAAATTGGTAGAAATCATGCAAAATACTTCGATAAAGAAGGGTGGCTCTATTTTACCAAAGAGGTTTTTGATTTGCTTTATCCCAGCTATGGCGATACATATCCGACTTATAATGGAGCTGTGGGTATGACTTACGAGCAAGGCGGCATAGGCGCAGGGCGGGCTATTCAAACTGAAAGCGGGAATGTTCTGACGCTAAAAGATAGGGTTGCCCACCATCTGACAACAGGTCTTTCTACAGTTGAAATTTCTTCTAAAAATGCTCAACGGCTGGTAGATAATTTTGATAATTTTTATAAAAACTCAACCGCTAATCCGCCCGGTGTATTGAAATCTTACATCATAAAAGGCTCAAATCCAAAACCCAAACTCAAAGCATTTTGTGAACTGTTGGATCGGCATAAAATTAAATATGGTCGCATCAAAGGCTCGCGCAACACAACCGCCTATGATTATGCGGTAGGTAAGGACACCCCCCTCAGTATTTCAGAGGAAGATGTGGTGGTGAGTGCTTATCAGCCGATGAGCGTTTTGACTCAAATCCTCCTTGACCCCGAGCCTGAATTGGTGGATTCTGCTACTTACGATATTACAGCGTGGTCATTACCGTATGCTTTTGGCTTAGAGGCTTATGGCTCAAAAGAACGCATTGACCCAACTCAAACCTATGATTATAAAACCTTCCCGATGTCGCTCAAAAGCGATACCAAAGCTTATGCTTATTTGGCTGATTGGAAATCGCTCAACAATGCGCGTTTTGCAACAACTTTATTGAGTCGAGGATTTAAAATTAGGGCAGCGAGTTCAGCTTTTGAAGTAGAAAATAAGAAATATGACCGTGGAACGCTCATGATACTGAGGGGGGATAACCCTACCGTGAGTGACCGTTTTGACCGTGAAA
>JAYUUR010000438.1:0-3210 GCA_043754475.1 Saprospiraceae bacterium
CCGAAAAATAGCCCCCTCAGTATTCAAGCCCCATCGGGGCGAAATATATTGTTTCGCCCCTATGGGGCTTGATAAAATTATATTTGATTTAACGTGCCGCTACCAATATTTTGCACCTGCGGCGCAAGGCTGCGTAACATCAGTTATTGTTTAAAGGCATTTATACTGAGGGGGCAATGAGCAAATCATTTATCCTTAATTGCAGGCAAGAGTGTGTGATTATTCTACTATTCATTTTTTTTTTACCCTTTTATCCAAAAAATATTCGATTATTGAAATAAAATGAAATGAAATAGTATTTTTAAACATTCAATCAGACTTGGGTTTTTAACCATTAATAAAATTTTAAAAAAGATGAAAAATTATATGACTACACGCCGAGATTTTCTCCGCCAAAGCAGCATGCTCATGGGCAGTTCATTATTGGTGCCTTCAGCCATGCCTTCTATGTTGTCTGCTTTGAAAAAGAAGCACCACATTGGTTTGCAATTGTATTCCGTTCGCGACGAAATGAAAGCAAAACCAAAAGAAACGCTTGAAAAATTAGCAGCAATGGGCTATAAAGAGCTGGAACATGCAGCTTATATTTATCCCGAAGCCTATACCAAGCGAGTCATTTATGGTTATTCAGCTAAAGAATTTAGAAAAATTATTGACGATTTGGGTATGACAATGCCTACAAGCCACGTTGTATTTGGTATGCAACATTGGGATGCGGAGAAAAATGATATGAAAGACATGTGGAAATATGTCATCGAAGATGCCAATATTTTAGGTCAGAAATACCTGATTAGCCCTTCATTCAATGCAGATAAAACGAAATTAGATGAAGTTAAAAAAGGCATTGAGATTTATAATAAAGTAGGGGTGATTACGGATAAAGCAGGTTTGCGATTTGGTTTTCACAATCACCACCAAGAGTTTACCCAAATGTTTGATGGCGAATATTTGTATGATATTATGCTAAAAGGTTTTGATTTAAAATATATTTGCCAACAATTGGATATTGGCAACATGACCACAGCACATGTTGATCCGATGCGTTGGCTTAAAATGTTCCCCAAGCATTTTGAACTCATGCACGTAAAGGATTACCATAAAACCAAAGCAGAAAGCACCACTTTGGGCGATGGTAAATTGGATATGGCAGGTATTCTTGAATATGCTCGAAAAAATACCAAAATCAAATATTGGGTCATCGAACAAGAATCCTATGGTGATAAAACGCCGCTTGAATGTGTTCAAATTAATTTAGATAGATTTAAAAAGGTATATAAATTCGGATAATAATTGACATGTAAACTCTACGAGGGTTTCAAAACCCTTGTAGAGTTATGACTAATTCTAAATTAAATTTAAATGAAACCTACGAACATACAAGACCCTGAATATTTCCATAAAGTTGTGGATTGTCAGTACGCTTGTCCTGCTCATACGCCTGTACCTGAGTACATTCGGCTCATCGCGGCTGAAAGATACACAGAAGCCTATATGGTAAATTGGGTATCCAACGTTTTCCCCGGTGTACTTGGGCGTACATGCGATAGACCTTGTGAACCTGCTTGTCGAAGGGGTCGTGTCGAAGAAGAGCCTGTAGCAATTTGCCGACTCAAACGAGTAGCTGCCGATAACAAAGGAGATTTGACTCATCTTATTCCAAAAGGTCCCTTTCCTACAAATGGTAAAAAAATAGCCCTCATTGGGGGTGGACCTGCTTCATTGACTGTAGCAAGAGACTTAGCACCGCTCGGTTATGAAATACATCTTTTTGATGAACAAATAAAAGGCGGCGGCATGATGCGAAGCCAGATTCCTGCTTTCCGATTGCCTGAACGTGTTTTGGATGAAGAAGTGAATTTTATTTTAGATATGGGGATTCATACGCATTTCAAAAAATATGTTTCAAGTCTCAGTGAAGTGTTGGATAATGAATATGATGCTGTATTTATAGGCACTGGTGCGCCACGTGGTCGAGATTTACCCGATTTACAAGGTAGAAAAGAAGGGGCAGCCAATATCCACATCGGTATCGAATGGCTTGCCAGTGTTGCTTTTGAGCACACAAGTAAAATCGGTAAAAAAGTCATCGTCTTAGGTGGTGGCAATACAGCGATGGATTGTTGCAGAACCTCGCGCCGCTTGGGAGGCGAAGAAGTAAAGGTTTTAGTTCGCAGTCCTTTCAAAGAAATGAAGGCTTCGCCGTGGGAAAAGGAGGACGCTATGCATGAGGACATTCCCATTTTAGAAAATCATGTGCCGAAAAGCTTTGAAGTAAAAGACGGCAAATTGATAGGGATGATGTTTGAAAAAGTACATGCTGTTTATGATGAAAAAGGCAAACGCTCTTTGGTTTCTACAGGAGAACCGCTTGTTTTCATTGAAGCCGATGATGTATTGATAGCTATTGGTCAAGAGAATACTTTCCCATGGATTGAAAGAGACTTAGGTTTGGAATTTGATAAATGGGAAATGCCAGTGGTGAATGAAATCACATATCAATCCACTCTGCCCAATGTTTTCTTCGGCGGAGATTCGGCGTTTGGTCCTAAAAACGTGATTACAGCCGTAGCGCATGGACATCAAGCCGCCGTTTCCATTGATTTATTTTGCAATGGTACGGATGTGATGGAAAGATTGGATCCGATGACCAATTTAGTCAGTCAGAAGATGGGGATTCATGAATGGAGTTATGATAGTGGCATTGCGGACGATTTAAGATTCGTTGTGCCGCAAGCCGATAAAAAGATGACTTTGGCTGACCGTAAAAAGGAAGTAGAGTTGGGTTTTGATATTAAAACAGCCTTTAAAGAAGCGCAACGCTGCTTAAATTGCGATGTCCAAACGATATTCAATACCAGCCGCTGCATTGAGTGCGATGCGTGCATGGATGTCTGCCCAACGGCGTGTATAAGTTTCGTCAATAACGAGGAAGACGAGTCAATACTGAGGGGTAGCTTAAAAATGCCTGCTTTGAATTTGACTCAAGATTTATATGTGTCCGATATTCTCCCAACGACCAGAGTGATGATAAAAGATGAAGACGTTTGTCTTCATTGCGGATTGTGTGCTGAAAGATGCCCGACCGCCGCTTGGGATATGCAAAAATATATGTATAACGTTTCAAAAGCCGGTACTTCATGTTGCGTGTAGATAAAATAAATGATTTTGTAGTTCGATTTGCGAATGTCAATGGTACGGGTTCGGCGAGTG
>JAYUUR010000439.1:0-3202 GCA_043754475.1 Saprospiraceae bacterium
AAGTAGAAATAATTGAGAGCCGTTACAATATTATTAGAAGAAGGGCGCGAGACCAACACATCATAATGCGCGAAGAAGTTGGCTACATCCGAAATCGGGAACGAAAATGCCAAGCGCGGCATAAAATTCGTCTGAGGTTTATAATCTTCAAAAGAAATATTAGGATTGTAGCCCAATTGCTTGATAGTTGGAAAAGTATCTGTTTGATATTTTGCAAAGGTCTGAGCACCTTCTCCAAGAAGCACCACAGGGTCTGTAGGTTGACCTGATTTGGTGTACCATTGATCGCCGCTTCTGTAAGCTCTGATATCTGATTCTTTATAATTGTAATTTGTTCTACCCAAAGTATTAGATGTCAAATACACCTTATAATCATCCCCAATATTATCAGGCTTTTTTGTTTTTAAAATATTGTCATAATATTCTTTAGCCGTCATCACTTCATACAAAGAGTAGGGGTCTTTCATCACCTTTGTATTGGCATCAAATCGATCCACACGCAAGCCTAAGCTGAAAATAATGTCTTTATAGCGGAATTTATCTTGAATATAGCCCCCTACATAAATCGGCTGCACCGGCGCAACGGGAAAAGTCCGCGCACCATCCGCACCCCGTGCCGTAAAGAAATCATTGAATGACACCTTGCTCGTCGTCTTGTTGCCCAAATAATCATAACCATAATAACCTAACAGAGCTTGATCATTCAATTCACGGGCAGAAAACATATCCAACGACATTTGATCGGGCGTCAAATTACTCACATTGCCTAAAGCCAATTCTTTTAAGCCTAATTTCTGACGGTATCTTTTGTAAAATTGAATATCCGTTTGGTTTTCAATATCCTTATTTTTCAAAGGCGCATATATTTTTACTCTTTGCCCATTAATAAGGCTATCTCCTACTACCATCGTCGTGTCTAAAGCAGTTCCATTGATATTATCATTTTGATGAATTTCAGCCAAATTCCACAATCCAAAAGGAGAAATAGCATAAGCACGTTCAATCCGCTGTTCATAAATAGCCCCAATTTGAATATTATGAGCATTTGCCTTCGAGCCTTTGGGTATAAAGTCAAAATTCAATGTTGCCGTGCCGGTTATCAAATTGCTTTCGTTTTTGTTGAAGCTATTGTAAACTTGTCCAACATTTTGATGAAAATTCCAAACTCTCGAAAGATTATCCCTGTTGTAAGACCCATTAAAAATATTGACGCTATTGCCCGAAGGATCATCTATTTTATCTTTATTATAATTGGCTAACACCTTATTAATCTCAGAACGTTTATAATTTCCTAATTCCCGACGATAGCCCAAATGCTGTTGTACTATGCGCGGAATACCACCTGACGTATCAAGCACACCGCGAATATCGGGTACATATTTATAATCAAACTGACCGATGTAGCCATAATCAAATAAACGATCGCCATGACGTGGGTCTGAAGTGCTACCAAAACCCTTCTCATAGCCGCCTTGCAAAGTATATTGTGCATTTTCAATAACAGAAGCAGTCGATTTTTCTTTTTTACCAACCCCCTCAGTATTACTATTATTGAGTCTATGGCGAAAACGGAAATTAGTTCTAAACCGATTGGTTAATGCTGTTGGATTATTATGAGAATTGAACACTTGCCAAGTTCTTCCGGAATTATCCGAGGGAGTCAGTTGATCTTCAATCAGATTATAATTACCCCCCAAAGTAATGTCCATAGCATTAGAAATCTTCGCATCCAATTTACCAACAAAATCATATTGCTTGTAATTGTTAAACGGTCGCACTTTCAAAATATCAAAATCTTTAGCCGTCAATGTCTCAGCAGTGGCTACTTGAGTACCGCTGCCAATTGTAGTCAAAGGTTTTTCTTCTAACATTTTTAAAACATCATCCTTCACATGATAAATGCCCAAAGCAGAAGGGCTTGGGTCTTTATTCGTCCGAAGCTGACCGGATAAGCGAAAGCCCAAAAGTGACTCCTTATATTTACCACCGTCTTTGCTTCTCGTAATCAGCGGACCTGATATGTTCGCATTTAAAAAATTATAGCCGAAAGCATCCAAATACTGAGAGGTCTCAGCCTCTACGCTGCCTGTGAATTTATTCGCCGGACCTTTAGTGGTGATAGAAATCACACCGCCCGTCACGTCACCATATTTGGCTTCGATACCGCCCGTCACGACCTCCAATTGCTCAATTTCAATCGCCGGTATTTGGCTTGAGCCTCGAACCCGCAATCCGTCGATATAAAAATCCGTTCCGGCAGACCGTGATCCTTTGATATTGATAGCTCCACCGTCAGGACTCACTGCCACACCTGGTGCTGCCGTACCCACCAAAGCCGATATGTTTTTCGTCGGCAATCTTGATATTTGCTCACTCGTCAGCGTACCGCCTTGAGTCGTTTGGTCAACTTTTACGATTGGCACTTTATATTCAATAATCTCAACTGTACCAAGCAATTTAGAATCTTCAAGCATTTTACCATTCAATTCAATCATGCCCGGGGATAGCTTAACATTCTTTTGAACTTGCGTTGCAAAACCCAATAACTGAAACTCAACATCATAAGTGCCTGGGTCAAGATTGGTAATCCGATATAAACCGTCAAAATCCGATTGAGCATTGGCTTTAGAAACACCATTCTTTTTAACTAAAATAATAACCGATGGAACTGGTTCACCTTTTTCATCTACGGTTTTGCCACTCAGCGTCACTTGCGCGTAAGTCATTAAACCCATCAATAAAAAAAGGCAGGTGAGTAAATGTTTTTTCATCATAAACTTTGAGTTTAGATTTTTTAAGAGAGGAATGATGATGATCTATAATTTGGTCGTATTTTCAGAACGCAATATTAGTTATTCATACTTTTATATCATAAAATCAATGCATTCATTCGCTAAATATTACCATTTCGTTAACTTTAAATATAGGTTTATCCAAAATTCAAAATATTATTTTTAAAAAGTGGTTATTTTGTAATGAAAATTTTGTATATTTTAATAAAAATAATTTGAAAATAATTAGAAATACCCCCTCAGTATTCAAACGCTTTTAAGCGAATATTGGGTTGAAAAGCATATTGAAAAGCATATTGTGACACTCCGTGTCAAGGCATAACTATCCAATTGAATCTATTATAAACATTTTGACACTCCGTGTCATTGAAAATCGAACCATCTAATGACACGGAGTGTCAAAATGTTTA
>JAYUUR010000440.1:0-3198 GCA_043754475.1 Saprospiraceae bacterium
AATCATTGTTTTAAGCGGGATTGGGGTAGGGGAGTTGTAGAGCCAAAAGCCCTTGTTATCATCTTCTTCAATTTTGGCTGTTTGATATTGAAGATGTACCGTCAAAAGGGTTTTACGAAAGACTTCTTTAAATTTTTTCATATCCTTATAGCCACTCCCAAATTGGTCTTTCAAGTTTTGCCATGATAGGAATTGAGGATGCCCTTGTGTGACACGGTGCAAGCGTTGCGCCAGCCAAGCGTAAATATCCAAAGCCATCGCATTATTGGAAAGAGCTGCTAATGCGCGCTCGTCTAAGGGAATAGCATGATTCATCAAGCTGTTGAAATAGTCATCAGTGAGTAGTATTTCATTGCTCCAGACAACACGTTTATTGTCATCTTTTAAAAAATTGACATCAAAACCTTTCACAATTTTTAAATCCACTTGGTAATTGCGTTCTTCACTGAAATAGCCTAATGAGATAATCGAAGTAGTCAAACGCCGCAATTGCTCTTTTGTCTCGTTGATGGTGCGCCCGTCTGTTGTCAAGCCCAAAGCTTTGATGAAAGCGGTCAATGAATTTTCTATATTCAACGACATATTTTGCGTGCGTATCGCTTGCGAATTGATATGCGCCAAAATCAGCCGCGATTTTGTGCCATAAGGTAAACCTACTACTTCCAATTTCTGAGATACTGGGTCAAAAGCTTTCATGGCTTGCACGGCTAAAGAAACATTGCCTTGTCTTTGCTCCCATGTGGTCACATCATTGCCCGGATTGCGATAGGGCAAAAAGGTTTGGCACAAAACAGAATGTTGAAATATAGCATCCTTCACCGTTCCGGGATGGATAATTAAATCCATCGCCGTTTGTTGGATTCTATTTTTTATGGGTGTATTTTTCAAGAGCATCGCTTTAATTTTTATGTGTGCAAGATATGTGTATTTGAACATTTGACCAAATAAACACGAATAAACTTTCAGCATATCTTTGGTCGTGTTAGAAAAAATGAGTTTTTTTGCAATATGTTACTTGCAACAGCATTATTTCCCACATTAATATCACCACACAGCAGCGATGACAGATAAATCACTGATATTAGATAAGAAAAGCCTTTCAGAAGAAGACATTTGTACCAAGTACATCACGCCTGCTATTGAAAAGGCAGGGTGGGATAAGCATTCCAAATTCCTACAACAAGTGTCGTTCACAGATGGTCGTATTTACGTCAAAGGTAGAATGACGGCTCGGGGGCAAGGCAAGCGGGCTGACTATATTCTCTATCATCAATCCAATGCCATTGCCATTATTGAAGCTAAAGATAATAAACACACCGTTTATGGCGGCTTGCAGCAAGGGTTGGAATATGCCCGCATTTTAGATATTCCTTGCGTTTTTTCGAGTAATGGCGATGGCTTTGTCTTTCATGATAGGACAATTGTCACTGCGAGCGGAGTGGGGCAGGAGGGGGTATTGGAAAAAGAGTTATCCCTTGATGAATTTCCAACACCCGAAATGTTGTGGAATATTTACAAAAAATATAAAGGCATCAACACTCCCGAAGCTGAAAAAATCGCTTTACAGCCTTACTATGACGATGGCTCAGGTCGGAAACCACGCTATTATCAGCAAATAGCGATTAATAGAACCGTTGAAGCTATTTCAAGAGGTCAAAACCGTATTTTGTTAGTAATGGCTACAGGTACGGGTAAAACCTATACGGCTTTTCAAATTGCCTATCGCTTGTGGAAAGCCAAAGCTAAAAAGCGCATCCTGTTTTTAGCGGATAGAAATGCTTTGCTTGACCAAACTCGAAGGAATGATTTCAAACATTTTGGCGATAAAATGACGGTCATTAAAAACCGAAACGTCGATAAAGCCTACGAAATTTATTTGGCTCTCTATCAAGGTTTGACAAGCAATGAGGTAGATAAAGATATTTTCAGACAGTTTTCACCCAATTTCTTTGACTTGATTATTATTGATGAGTGTCATAGAGGAAGTGCAAAAGAGGATAGCTCGTGGCGTGAAATACTCGAATATTTCCATACAGCCACTCAAATTGGTTTAACGGCAACGCCCAAAGAAACCAATGAAGTCAGCAACAGCGAATATTTTGGCGAGCCACTTTATACTTACTCTTTGAAACAAGGTATTGCGGACGGTTTCCTTGCGCCGTATCGGGTTGTTCGCATTAGTTTGGACGTGGATACTGAGGGGTGGAGACCGCCTGTTGGGTTTAAAGATAAATTCGGAAGAGAAGTAGATGACCGCATCTATAACCGTATTGATTTTGATAAAAAACTTGTGATTGAAGAACGGCGCAAACTTGTGGCTCAAAAAGTGACGGAGTTTTTAAAAGGGTCGGGCGATAGATTCGCTAAAACCATTATTTTCTGTTGTGATATTGAACATGCCGAAGGGATGCGCTCAGCTTTAGCCAATGAAAATGCGGATTTGATAGCTGAAAACTACAAATACATCATGCAAATAACAGGCGATAATGATGAAGGCAAACGGGAGTTGGATAATTTTATTGATGTAGAAGCTCGTTATCCTGTTATCGCTACTACTTCTGAATTGATGACTACGGGCGTAGATGCCCAAACGTGCAAGGTGATTGTATTGGATACGAATATCAATTCAATGACTAAATTCAAGCAAATCATCGGGCGAGGCACGCGCATACGGGAGGATTATGGTAAAATGTATTTCACTATTTTGGATTTTAGAAATGCCACCGATTTATTCGCTGATAAAGACTTTGATGGCGATCCACTTCGAGTGAAACCCATCACAGAGGACGAAGACCCAAGCACCATTATTGCCGAAGAAGAAGCGGATGAAACCCCTATTATTGATGAAGAATCAGGTGAAAATGTCGTAATTGTGCCGCCTTTGGTGCGAAAACCCACCTTTAGATCAACAGTAGGAGAGCCAGCGGATAAAGTCTATGTCAATGGTGTGGATGTAACGGCTTTGGTCATTCGAGAATTGGTTTTTGATCAAGATGGTAAACTCATGACTAAAAGCCTCAAAGAGCATACCCACGACATCATAGAAAAACAATTCAAATCCCTTGATGAATTTCTCAATCGGTGGCAGGCGACTGACCGCAAAAAAGCCATTATTGCTGAACTTGAAGAGCAAGGTTTGCTTGTATCGGAATTAGAAAAAGCGGTTGATAAAGACCTCGATTTATTCGATATGATTTG
>JAYUUR010000441.1:0-3192 GCA_043754475.1 Saprospiraceae bacterium
GTGAAAGGTGGGCGGCTAAAGCCTTAACTATGGCTAATTATTCCGTCTCCACCATAAATGGTGGAGTTATAAATTCTTTTAACTCATTGATAATCAATGAGTTAAAAGATATGGGTAAAGGACAGAGTTTCAAACTTGCTGCAAGCTGAGCTAAATTCAAAATTTTATTTGGCTTCAAAATTTCAATTATTATATTTTTGACTTATTACACAACCCCATGTAGCCACAATAACGTTGGAACTGTCAAACCAATTAATATGCCTGCTGCGTACCAAGTCCACGGTTGTTGAAGTGTATCCATTTATTTAATGATGAATGATAAATGATGAATGATGAATTTCCTTAAATCACAAAATCAATCGGGCTACCTAATTTCCTTTTCATAAATTTCTCTACTAAACGCAGCATTTGGTCAAATTCGATGAGGAAGCCGTCGTGCCCAAATTTGGAATTAATCAATTCCAATTTAGCGTGTGGAATATGCGCTGCGAGAGACACTTGTTCTTCTATTGGAAACAACAAATCGGATTGAATGCCCACGATTAATGTATTAGATTTTATTTTTCTAAGTGCTTCACCGATGCCGCCTCGATTGCGCCCGACATTGTGCGAATCCATCGTTTTTGACAATGAAATATAGGACAGCGCATTGAATCTTTTACACAATTTCAAGCCTTGATAGCGCTGATAGGTTTGCACTTTGAAGGTATCGAGGCTGTTGCCTTCGTCGGCTTGTGCAATATTATAGCCTTCGTAACTTCTGTAACTGAGCATCCCGATCGCCCGAGCCGCTTCCATACCTTTTGCTCCTGCGTTGGCAAAATCCTCGTAAGTGGTGGCTTTTGCTAAAACTTCGGCTGATACTGAGGGGTCGGCTTCGATAGCCATGCGTTGCGTTTCGTTCAAGGCAATACTCCACGGCGACATGCGCGCGCCGCAAGCAATCACAGCTATATTTTCAAAAAAATCAGGCTGCATAATAGACCATTCCAAGACTTGCTGTCCACCCATTGAACCGCCAATACCTAACTTAACTCGTTGAATATCAAGGTGTTGTGCTAAACGAATATGTCCTTTGACGACATCTTTTATACTAATAACTGGGAAATCTCTGCCATAAAAAGTGCCTGAAATCGGGTTGATACTGAGGGGGGATGTCGAGCCATAATGTGAGCCAATCATGTTCGCGCAGACGATAAAATAATGCGCTGGGTCAAAAAATTTGCCTTCACCTATCATGCCATTCCACCAGTCTGCAGCCTCGCTATTGCCTGTGAGCGCATGGAAAACCCATACTACATTATCCTTTTTTTCATTCAACGTTCCGTAAGTGTGATAGGCTATATCTACCTCTGGCAATTCAGCACCACATTCTAAGGGTAAAGCTGTTTTATCGTGAAAAATTTTAACACTGGATTGTATTGCCGTATCTATTTCAATCATCGTATTTGTTCTAATTTTTAAAGTGACCCCCTCCTGCCACACTCCATTCGCAGTGACATTATAGTCTGCTTTTTTGAGTAAATTTTTCATTTCCCGCGAATAAGTTAAAGTTAAAAATTTGTAAGTAATTATTTTCTATGCATTTTCGTAACTCACTTAGCCCCCTGCCCCCAAAGGGGGAGTCCCACCCGAAAAATATTAAAATTGTTCATTTTTTAAACAAATTTAGCATACTTCGTAGGCGTTCCCCCTTTGGGGGTTAGGGGGCTAAGTAGTTACGCATTTTCAAAATAAGAGTCTATCGAAAATCCATTATTGTGCTTAACTTTTGAAGGAGTCCAGCGGACTCATACGTTTGTTATAACCTCTAAAAATGTGTGAGTCCTCCAGACTCATTAAACGATTTTCCATACATGCTTTCTACAAACGTTTGAGTCCGCTGGACTCTCAATTTATTTTAATTCAAAACAGCCACTGATTCAGCCACCTTAGCAAACGCCTGTTCCAAGTCCGCTTTGATGTCATCAATATGCTCGATGCCTACGGAAATACGGAGCAAATTAGGTGTTACACCTGCTGCTGCTTGCTCAACATCGCTCAGTTGTTGATGCGTTGTAGCGGAAGGTTGAATAATGAGCGTTTTTGAATCGCCGACATTGGCTAAGTGGCTGACCAATTGAAGGCTATCCACCAATTTTGTCGCCGCTTCTTTGCTGCCTTTTAATTCAAAACTCAACACACCGCCATATCCTCGCTTCAAATATTTAGACGCTTGCGCATGATTCGGAGAACTTTTCAAGCCCGGATAGTTTACTTTCGATACTTGCGGATGTTTTTCAAGCCAACTTGCTAAGGCTAATGTATTTTCAACAGTGCGGTCAAGGCGAAGGCTTAATGTCTCAAGACCTTGAAGCAATTGCCATGAATTGAACGGTGAAATTGCTGGACCCCAATCGCGCAAGCCTTCCACACGGGCGCGGATGATAAAAGCTATATTGCCGAAAGGACCACCTGAACCGAAGACATCCCAAAACACCAAGCCATGATAACCATCCGAAGGCTCCGTGAATTGCGGATATTTGCCGTTGCCCCAATTGAAATTGCCGCCGTCTATGATGACACCGCCGATAGAAGTGCCATGTCCACCTATCCATTTGGTCGCTGATTCGACGACAATCGCCGCGCCATGTTCCAACGGACGGAACAGATAACCTCCTGCTCCAAAAGTATTATCCACTATCAAAGGCAAATCATGCGCTTTGGCAACTGCCGCAACACCTTCAAAATCAGGCACAACGAACGATGGGTTGCCGATGGTTTCTACAAAAATCGCTTTTGTATTGGCATCTATGAGGCGTTCGTAATCGCTCGGATTTTCACTCGCTGCAAAACGCACTTCTACACCGAGGCGTTTGAATTGTACTTTAAATTGGTTGTAAGTGCCGCCGTACAAGTTGGATGAAGAGATGAAATTGTCGCCCGGTTGCGTGATATTGTTTAAGGCAATGAATTGGGCTGCTTGTCCTGACGCCATTGCTAAAGCTGCCACACCGCCTTCGAGTGCCGCCATCCGCTTTTCAAAAACATCGGTCGTCGGGTTCATCAAACGGGTATAAATATTACCGAATTCTCTTAGACCAAACAGATTAGCACCATGTTCAGACGAATTGAAAACATAACTCGTCGTTTGGTACAATGGCACCGCACGGCTGTTGGTTGTCGGGTCAGCGACTTGTCCTGCATGGACTT
>JAYUUR010000442.1:0-29418 GCA_043754475.1 Saprospiraceae bacterium
GAAGGCTCGCTGACTTGGTGGGCAATTGGTGCCTCGCTCATCGCTTCGAATATCTCCGCTGAGCAATTTATCGGTATGAGTGGCAATGGTTTTAAAATGGGCTTGGCAATCGCGACTTACGAATGGATGGCAGCTGCAACGCTGATGATTGTTGCCATTTTCTTTATGCCCATCTATCTGAAAAACCATATTTTCACAATGCCTCAGTTTCTTGAAAAAAGATATGATAGCCGCGTGAGTATGGTGATGGCGATATTTTGGCTTTTGCTTTATGTTGTCGTGAATTTGACCGCTATCTTATACTTAGGTGCTTTAGCGGTTAACTCTATTTCAGGCATCAATTTTACTGTGTGTATGCTTAGTTTGGCACTTTTTGCCTTGTTTATTACGCTCGGTGGTATGAAAGTAATTGGCTATACCGACGTCGTTCAAGTCGTTTTCCTTATTATTGGTGGTTTGGCAACTACTTATTTAGCTGTGAATATGGTGTCTAAAGAATTTGGCGTAGATGGTGTGATGGGTGGATTGGGTGTGATGATGGACAAAACGCCCGATCATTTCCACATGGTTTTTGATAAATCGAATCCCAATTATATGAGTCTTCCCGGCTTGAGTATTTTGATTGGTGGTATGTGGATTATTAACCTTAACTATTGGGGTTGTAATCAATACATTACACAGCGTGCGCTTGGGGCGGATTTGAAAACGGCTCGGAGTGGTATTCTTTTCGCTGCATTTTTGAAGCTGCTCATGCCAGTTATCGTTGTTTTACCAGGTATTGCTGCTTTCGTTTTGCATCAAAAAGGATTGTTGCAATCAGAAATGTTAGGAAAAGATGGTTTAATCTCTCAAGATAATGCCTATCCTGTGATGATGAATTTATTAGGTCCCGGTCTGAAAGGTTTGGCTTTTGCAGCCTTGACAGCTGCTATCGTAGCCTCTCTGGCAGGTAAAGCCAACTCGATTTCAACTATTTTTACCTTGGATATTTATAAAAAAGTGATTAATAAAGACGCTGACGAAAAGCAGCTGGTGAACATTGGGCGCATTGCTATCATTGTCTCTTTGATTTTGGCGGTTATTATTTCACCGTTTATGGGTATTGATAAAAAAGGTGGTTTTGAGTTTATTCAAGAATACACGGGCTTTTTATCGCCTGGTATTTTCGCTATGTTTATCTTAGGTTTCTTCTGGAAACGCACGACTGCCGACGCTGCTTTATTTGCTACAGTAGGTGGCTTTATAATGTCTTGTGTGTTTAAAGCATTGCCCACTATGATGGATTTATCAGGTTTGGCGAATTTAGGTTTTGCGGCTCTTAACGATAAAGGAATATATGAAATTCCTTTTATTGACCGTATGGGTTTTGTTTTTGTACTCTGCGTAATCGGTATGGTAATTATTAGTTTGTCTGATGAAAAGAGCAAAAACAATCCTAAAGGCTTGGAAATTGACGCTTCTATGTTCAAAATGTCTAATGGTTTTGCAGCAGGTGCTTTGATTGTTTTAGGTATTTTAGCAGCTCTTTACACCATTTTCTGGTAAAATTTTTTTCAAAAAATATACAGATTGAATTAAAAACCCGATTAGCACCCTAACGCTTTTCGGGTTTTTAATTTTTAGTACTAAGAAAAATCAACACCTCAATGGGTAGAATTCATAAATTCGTTAAATTCGTGGCTCCCTACACGGAGCAACTTTAATTTGAGATTTAAAATATAAATACGTCGTTATACTAAAATGATAGAACAGCTTTATAAAATATTTCAAGAATACCAGACTGTTACCACCGATACCCGTCAAATTACTGAGGGGTGTATCTTCTTCGCACTTAAAGGCGACACCTTCGATGGCAATGTTTTCGCTGAAAAAGCCTTAGAATTGGGAGCAAAATGCGCTGTTATCGACAATAATAGCTTCAAAAAAGATGACCGCTATGTTGTGGTGGACGATGTTTTGACTACCCTACAAGATTTAGCAAGGCACCATCGCCGCCAATTCGATTTCCCGATTATTGCTATCACAGGCTCGAACGGAAAGACGACGACTAAAGAATTAGTGGCTGCCGTCATGTCGAGTCAATACAATACGCATTTTACAAAAGGTAATTTGAATAATCATATTGGCGTGCCACTGACTTTACTACAACTCAATGCAGACCATGAAGTAGCCATTATCGAAATGGGTGCGAACCACCAAGGCGAGATTGATTTATTGTGCAGAATAACTGAGCCGACACATGGCTTAATCACCAATATGGGTAAAGCACATTTGGAAGGTTTTGGCGGTTTTGAAGGTGTGAAAAAAGGCAAATCTGAAATGTATCGTTGGCTTGCCATGCATCATGGGACTATATTTTTGAATGAAGATGAGCCTTATCTGATGGAATGCCTACCTCAAGGTGCTTTGCGCATTATTACGTATTGCCGCAGCCATGCACCATGTATGACGACCCCTCAGTATGAAATCACTTTGGAAGCTTTGGAAGGCTTTTTGAAGGTCGGTTTTCTCAATTCAAAAGGTGAAATGGTATATGCCACGACCAATTTAATAGGCGAATATAATTTTGCGAACATCGCTACGGCAGTGGCAGTCGGTAAATATTTTAAAGTGCCGACCTCGAAAATTAAAAATGCTTTGGAAAATTATGTACCCAGCATGAACCGTTCTCAACTCATGGAATACAAAGGTGCGACACTCATTATGGACGCTTACAACGCCAATCCATCGAGCATGAACCAAGCCCTTTTGAATCTTTCAAAAATGCCGCAAGCTTATAAAATTGCCATCATTGGAGATATGCGCGAACTCGGCGAAGAAAGCCTTAAAGAACATATTTCTATTTTAGAATTGGCTAAATCATTGAATTTCAATGAGTTAGTAACAGTTGGAAATGAATTCGAAAGAGTTAATACTGAGGGAGTACATTTTAATGAAACTGAAAATTGCATTAATTGGTTTCAAAACAAAAAGTTTGAAAATGAAACCTGTATTTTAATCAAAGGCTCGCGAGGTATGAAATTAGAGACTTTATTAGAAAAACCTCAAGCCCACTGACCAGCCCCACCACGCGTATTTATCACCTGAAAGTTTGGCTTTTTCAGGAATCAAATTCTTTTTTATCAAAGCAATATCGCCTTCAGTTTGATTTTTTGAATTGAGAAAATAAGTATTCCAAGTAGGTGCAAAGCCAATTCCAAATCGCTTCGTAATTTGTAAATTGAGGGCTGGGGCTAAGCGAACCAAACCGCCCCGATTTTCAAAAAGCGGGTCAAGCCAATAGCGGTAAGCCGTAGCATCCAAAGTGAGTGCTACCGTTTTTCCAAACCAAATGCTCGTCCCTAAACCCATGCCACCACTCAAAATATTGGTTTTTTTCCCGAGTCGAGGTTGCCCACCTAAAGCATAGATCGTATAAAACCAGCGTGTACCCGTCCGGAAAGAAATATTGCCGTAAGTCACATCATTGCTCGAAAATTCAAGCACATGATAGCCTTTTTTAACAATATTAATCAAACCCAGCAGCACGCCATCTGCTGTATCTGCCCTATTTATTAAGCCAATTTGAAGACCCCTCAGTCTATTAGCATTATTGATTAAACCAATTTGGATGCCTACTGTATCAGCTTTATTACCCACCATTGCCGCTTGAAAAAAAGTGCGCCCTTCCGCCGTTTTATTGTACATACCTGCTATTTGAAAAACATTTCTGCCGCCCACCTCTGCATAATTATTGATACCTGAAATTTGGAGACCCCTCAGTATCGTATCCGAATAATTTGTAATGCCGACTGCTTGTAAACCGCTCTGCCTCCGCGTCCGATTGATAATAGCGGAGGCTTGAATACCTTTCATATTCCCTTTGACTATGTTGAAAAGCGAAGCCAATTGAACGCCTTTTACATTGCCTTGACTGATATTGCCGATGCCCGCCACCTCCATTTTATTATTCCCTTTTGAATAACCCACCGTCGCATTCACCGACCAATCGTTGACAACATTGCCGCTCAAGCCCAAGTTCGTACCCACGTAAGGCGCGAGCGAAGCCTGCCATTTTCTACTGAGGGGTTCTTGAATATTCAGCTCATTGATGCGCTGAAGTTCACTCACTGACCGCCGAATAGCTTGATTGATTTGCAAATTAGAAATAAGCGTTTGCTCTGTAAAATCTTCTGTTTTAGAAGCTTTTCCTACAATTTCGTCATCATTCCCTTGTAGTTCTTTCGATTCAACCTCCATTTTGGGCAACAATGACACATCAATATTTTGAGGATTCACCTTTTCACTCCGCACTTGCAACACTGTGTCGCCATAATTATAGCGAGCAATCGAGAGTTGCAGAATGGGTTTTCGAGTAATAATTTCATAGTAACCCGCGCTATCGGTTGTAGCAGAAGCCAACGTTTTCTTATCGTAAACTGTAACGTTTGAAAGTTTTTTACCCGTTTTTTTATCGCTGATATAGCCGCCAATGAGTTGCTCATCGGCTTTCAGTTTTTGAATAATGAGATAATTGTCTTTTTCTTTAAATTGAAAATTATTACCCAAAAGATGGGTCAAAACAGTGCGGACTTTTTCAGATTCGACACTCAATGATACTTTTTTATCGGGATTAAAAATATGAGCACTGTAAGAAAAATAGAAACCGGCTTGCATAGAAATGTCTTTCAAAATATCGCCCAAAGGCATGTTGATAACTCTAATTGTCACGCTTCGTTCGAGAATAGGAGCAGCCATACCCCCCTCAGTATTTTTGCTGAAAAGAGAGTAAAAAGTAGTTGAGAAAAATAGAATTAAGGATAACAAGTGTTTGTTTTTTTTCATAAAATATTGATTTTTCCTGAGAAGATTTCAAATGTACAAAAACCTATAAGACTTGGAGAATCTTATAGGTTTGTAAAATTTGTCAAAAACTCTCGTAGGGTTTCAAACCCTACGAGAGTTGTAGCTTAGCGAAAATTTAATCACAACCTTTACCCCTCAGTATAATTTGATTGCCTTGCTTTTCAACTTCAATTTTTATGCTTTCACCAATGATTTCTTTAAAGAAAAACTCTAAATCCTGACCTTCATAAACGGTCGTGATTTCACAATTTTCAAGAGCAGGTGAAGCAATTTTTACATCAAAACCAAACAAATTGTTTATTTTTTCCACAACGTCTTTTAGTTTATTTCTTTCAAAATCTAACCGACCTGTTTTATAAGCAGTAACATTTTTATCTGTATTATCACTTTCTTCAAATGATGCTGTCAAAATATCATAAACTGCTTTTTGCCCTTTCGTCAATCGAAGCGTTTCGTATTGCCCTTTCACTTCCACAATCCCTTCTTCAACGACAACAATTACTTTATTGGGTTGCGACAAATTATCAATATTAAATGCAGTGCCGACTACTTTTACCTCTAAAGTTTTCACCTCAATCACAAACGGTTTTTCCCTATCGTGCGCCACTGCGAAATAGGCTTCTCCAGCCATTTTTACACGCCGTTCTTTCTTAGAAAATGCCGTAGAAACACTCGATTTTTTATTCAAAGTGATGACTGAACCGTCTGTCAATGTCTCCGTTTTTACCTTCGTTTCAGCCATATATTTCTGCTCAGTCGGCTTGTTTTTCTCAATAAAAAATAAAAAAGCGGTGATTAAAAACGCTATCGCTGCCGCTATTTTTAAAATATTGCCTGTTGATAACCATTTGATAGTCAAGGATTTAGGCGTATAAATGCGTTTTTTAACTGTTGCCCAAGCCGCCTCAGTATCAACTGTCGCCGACCCCGAATACTCAGGGGGCAAAGCAGTCGCGGACTCTGACCACAGCCGCTTCAAATCGTCGAAATATTGCCGATTTTCAGGGGCAGCATCGAGCCATTGACTCAGTTCTTTCTTGTCTTCATTCGTCGCTTCATCGGTCAATACTTTGGCGATGAGGTCATCTATTTCAGGTAAAAATGCGTTCATTTTTATTTATTTTGAATCCTTTTTAAACGGTAAAAAACACCATCACAAAACATAAAAAATCCACCAAATCCCCCCTCAGTCTTTTCAACGCTTTCCCCATTTGATTCTCTACGGTTTTAATCGATATATTCAAATGCTCGGCGATTTCTTTATATTTCATCTCCTCAAAACGGCTGAGTTTGAAAACCAAACGGCATTGTTCAGGCAGGTCAGCAATCGCTTTTTCGATGCGTTGGCTAAGTGCCGATTCGGTGATGCGGTCGGGTTGAAAATCGGGATTTTGATTGAGATTATCTAAATTCATGACTTTGTAGGCATCCCTAATTTGTGTTTTTTTAATCTGATTCAGACTCGCATTGCGAACAGCTCGGAACAGATACGCCTGCACCGAGCTGGTTACTTCAAGGCTCGTTCGCTGTTCCCAAAGCCGACAAAACATCGTTTGCACCACCTCCTCCGCTTCCGCACGATCGTCCAATAGCGTACGGGCGAAGGCGCACAAGCGAGGGTAATACGCTCTAAACAATTGCTCAAACGCCGACTCATTGTCTATTTTAAAAGACGTAACTACTTGTTTTTCAATCAGTTGCACAAATATTTGGTTTTTTAAAGTAATAAAAACAAAGCAGGGAAAACATAATTTCTTTTCATGATTGTCCTAAATTTTTGGTGATTTCTTAATTTTTTAATTTCTTTCTTAGATAGGACAATTGAGGAGGAGGTTACCCCTATGATGTAGGAGACTTTAACGCTGGATGTTGGCAAATTTCATGGGAGAAACAAAAAAGCTCCTGTTTTATTATAAACATGAGCTTTTTCAAAATGCTTCATTTAAAAACTTTATAAATTCTTCTGCTTTGATACGATTTAGCTTTGGAAAATCTATCTGTTCAAGAATATTGAAATGTTTATCGTTTGTAACCAAATAGTCAGCATTTGAAGCTACTGCAATATCTATAAATTTATTATCGTCTTTATCAACATTTATAATATTTCTTCATTTAGCCATTTATTCATGGTTTCAGAAGTATATTGACGTTCTTCCCATATTTGAGATGTTCTTTTACGAATTCTCTGAGCAAAAAAATTAATTAAAACTTTTTTTAAGTCTTTCAATTCTTCTTCTGGCAAGTCGTAAGAAAATATTTTCAACAACTCTAATTGTGTGTTAGAAAGACTTTGTGGTAATTGAGACATGATTTAGATTTTAGACAAATTTAACCTTTTTAATGTTTATTTAAAATAATTTATGAGATTTTATGCTGTATTAACGCTATAAAATATTTCGCAAAAGCCATCAATTCACTCTCTTCCCATTTATCAGCCATGAATTGCAAACCAATCGGCAACCCTTCAGGAGTATGACCAATCGGCACTGCAATGCCCGGTATGCCGACCATATTTGCTTGCACCGTAAAAATATCCGCTAAATACATCGCCACAGGGTCATCCGATTTTTCACCGATTTTCCAAGCAGGCGTAGGGGCAGCGGGCATGAGAATAAAATCATATTCCTTGAAAATATCGAAAGTCCTTTCGGCAATCAATCGCCTCACCTTTTGCGCTTTGGTGTAATACGCATCGTAATAACCCGAACTCAAAACAAATGTGCCGAGCATAATGCGCCGCTTCACTTCTTCGCTGAACCCCTCAGTACGTGAGCGTTTGTAGGTCTCTTCGAGGGTCGTTACGCCTTCGGCTCTATGACCATAGCGCACGCCATCGTAACGGCTCAAATTAGTGGAGGCTTCGGCTGTTGTGAGGACATAATAGGCTGGGATAATATAGTCTAAATATTCAAAATCAACGGCTTCTACGATATGCCCATGACCCCTCAGTATTTCGATACTTTTGAGCGTTTTTTCATACACTTCTTTATCTAAACCATTGGTATTCAAGGCTTTATCAAAATAAGCGATTTTATATTCTTTTTTAACATCATTGATTTTAGCAGCATAATTATCCATTGGCTTCTGGCTGGAGGTAGCATCAAAATCATCAGCACCCGCCATGATTTCGAGGAACAAAGCCGCATCATCCACCGAATGACTAACCACCCCAATCTGGTCAAAAGAAGAACCATAAGCCAATAAACCATGCCTCGAAATACGCCCGTAAGTCGGCTTCATACCCACCACGCCGCACCATGCCGCTGGTTGCCTGACCGAGCCACCCGTATCTGAACCCAACGCTACCAAGCAAGTATCCGCTTGCACCGCTACCGCCGCGCCGCCCGACGAACCACCCGCCACACGCGTTTCGTCTGCCGCATTGTGCACCACGCCATACACGGAGTTGGTATTATCGCTGCCCATTGCGAATTGGTCGCAATTGGTGCGCCCGATGATGATCACATCCTCAGCCAAAAGCCGTTCGACAGCCGTAGCAGTAAACATACTTTTGAACCCCTTCAGTATTTTACTCGCTGCGGTGACTTCATGCCCAGCATAGCAAATCACATCTTTTATAGATATGACTGCACCGAATAGCCGCCCCATTCGCTCAGGATGATGTCGAAATTTTTTATCCAATTCGATGGCTCTTTCTACCACTTCATCAGTAAAAACCTCGATATAAGCGTTGAGCCGTTGGGTATCTTCAATTTGGCGCAAGTAATATTCCGCCACTTGAAGGATGCTCGTTCGACCGTTTCGGATGTCATTCTGTATTTGCGAAAGCATTGAATATTTAGGCATAAATTGTAGACTTTAGAGAAATAGACATTAGAAATTAGATAGCTAAAATGTTGACATTCGACTACTTGCTTAATTCATCACTCATCATTTATCATTACCTCCCTAATCTTTCACTATTTTTTCAACCACAACACTTTTACCTGTGCTGATTTTAGCGATATAAATACCGGACGGATAGCCTTCAATACTGAGGGGTATAACCGCTTCTCGCGCACCAAATAATTGAGACACCGTTTTATACATCACTTTACCTTCCACTGAAAGGATTTGAATATCCACATTAGAATCTTCTGTGCCAATGATGTTGATATTCAAAATGTCAGACGCTGGGTTAGGAAATACCTTTACTTTTAGGTCATTTTGAACCTCATTGGTCGGTGTAAAAAACGTAGGTTCTACGATAGTGCCGCGTGCAGCTAATTCCGCAAAAGCAGTATCTTTTTGAGTTGTTATAACACGTGCTTTGCTGGTGTAATTATACATATCCATCACCGCCACATCATCTACAAACCAACCCACACCACTTTCATTATTATCCGTTCCGAAACGGAATCGGAAGATGATATTTTTTCCTATAAATGGCGTCAAATCAACAAAAGAGCCTATAAATGAAGACTGTTTGCCCCAATACGCCTTTTGATTAGGCAACCTAAAAGTAGTATAATCAATCAAACCCCGATAAGGATTTTTGAAAATTTGGCTGGAAACATCTACCCAATTAGTGCCATTATCCGATGAAACTTGTACGATGCCGCCATCAAAACCTGATTCAGTTTCGTATTTATGGAAGAAACGAAGGACAGGTTGGACACCAGTGACTTTAATCGGGTTTTTAAGTTGCAGTAATTGATCGGTGGAGTCATTATTGCCGTAGCCGATAGCGAAAGATTTAGTACCACTTCTGCTTTCAATATCTGTAATTTCCCAAAAAATATCGCCGTTGACAAGGAGTTGATCAACGACCCAATTTTTATCGCCGGCTTCCATATCGTCAGTAAATTGAGCAATGGATTTTTTGCTGGCATCGCTATTCAGTTTATAGGTCAAAACGATGCTCGAATCCGTAGGCAAATTGCCAATATTCCAAGTCAAAGAACCATTGCTGATACTCACATTCCGATTGGCAGAACCTGTGATATAAGTCGTATTAGCAGGAAATTCATCAGTCACTATCACACCCGAGGCAGCCGTACCTTTATGATTGGTTACTCTAAGGGTGTAAGTAATAGCTTCGCCTGGTTTGATATATTCAGTCGCTTCTTTTTTAATTTTAATTTGTTTAACACATTGTGGCATTTTATCGAACCCCTCAGTATTATCGTTGTATTTGCTGCTCAAGCCTTGATCAGCGTTGAAACCCATACCTCTACGGGCAAAAACATCCCAAATGAGACATTGATTTTGTCCATTATTATTGGATTTATCAGCCGCTAAAATAGCATTCCTCGAGTCGAGAAAGCCAGGATTGCATGGTTGAAGTTTCATGCCATCCATTACTAATTGTATGGTTTTACCATTGCCACTTTGTGTATTTTTCAAATTGGCATCCCAACCATAGACATCTACCATAGCCCAGTACAAATCCCAAAGTACGGCTGTCCAAACCTCTCCTGCATCATGCACTTCGGGGGTAAATATGAGCCTATCGTATGTTAAAGGATTGACTTTCATATCAGTGCTGTAAGGATAATTGCGTATGCCACCGCCATCGTTAGATTGGCGAGTGACATAAGTGCCGACTCCACGATTAGTAGTTCCTTTGTCAGAAGGGCGAGTTGTTAGAGCTAAAGCTAAAAAATCACTCCATCCTTCGCCCGAAGTCTGTTCGCCTGAGCTGAGGCAACCTGCATTGAGGCGCGAACCAGTTAAGCGATTGGACACTCCATGTCCATACTCATGAGCAATAATGCCATTGTCAAAATCGCCATCAAGGTTATTGGGTCCGGTAGAACTTGCAGGTCTATTAATGGAAACCGTCAAGCCATTTCCGACTGCTGCCCTGATGCGATCGCAATCGCTTTTTTTGATGAATATAGAAGGAATTGTTACCAAATTAGCCGAAGGAGCGCTTCCCGCCATATTAATAATATTTTCTTCTATATTGCAGACAATACAAGCAATCGCTCCTTTTTGTTGAGCATTATAAACTTTTTCACTGAAAAAGCAACTACCTCTATCAATCAAAGCAATTTTACCTGCTAAATTAGTATTCAACAAGGTTTTACAACCCCATGAAGGCGTATTTGAACCATCATTGACAATGACCACAGAACCTAAGACCGGAACTGTCGTGACGGGCGGTCCGAAAGTGGCTGTGCCTGATTCAAAATCCCCTATCAGATTGCTCGGGGCGGTTACGTGCAAGGTTTTTTCGCTCGGGCGTGTCCAAACGAACATTTGCATACGCCCGCTTGAGCCATCTGGTGGTGATGAAAAATTAGCATTGTTGACGGTCGGTGTTGACAATTTTGAACCGTCTTGCGCTTCTGCTCTTACATAATCATTGCCGCCTGCTACATTTGAATAGTTTTTTGCTTGAAAATTACCTGATATTTCGTTGAAACCGTAGCGATAAGCAATATCATGCATCATATTATTGATGTAAAATAGATTTACTGTAGCTGCTTGCCGATTGGTGTCAGGCTCTCCGTCAGTTAAAAAAGACGAATTAAAAACCAAATCAGTGCCGCCGTTCGGTTCGTTGCCATCAGTGGTTTGGTCATTATTCACATCCAAATATGCATGGACATTATTGCCACGCGTAATCTGAAATTCAGCACCTGCTGCACCATCCGTATCGTGCCAACCAAAAGGCGAAGCTGTAGCATCAGCAGGGTTAGTAACCAAACTCCGCGAACCATGAGCAGGGCTTTCAACGGGCAATGCAAACACATTATAAGTGCCTTCGCCTACTAATGGTGAGGCATCAGAATAATGAGTAATGGGTAATGAGTAATGGGTAATCGGCGTTTGGGAGTCATTTTTACTCCCTTCAGGAGTCTTGTCACTGCGAGCGGAGCGTGGCAGGAGGGGGGTGTTTTCTTCACAATCTTCTGTGTGATTAAATGTATTTGGATGAAAAGCGCAATGCGATGTCCAGCTTGTTTTATCCAAAATATTACCTGTTTGAGCATCTACGCGCACACTCCAATGATCTTTACCATCGGGTTGGTCTATATTCAAATCCCAAGAGAGGCGAGCTTGCGAATCATTTATTTTTTGAAAACGAAGTTTGACATTGATATCCGACAAAACGAAATTGCTTTTATCAAAAATAAATTCAATATCACTTTTTTTCTCTTTAACTTTTAAAGGTGTATTAATAATGACGTTCAACTGCTTACACGCGACTTCAATCGCTTGTTCGGGTGTCAGCGTAGGCGAAAGGGTATTCACCGAGTTAGCCAAATTTCGCATAAAGCGGTTGCCAGCATACAAAACCTCACCGTTGGGCAATATATTCACATTGATAATGGCATTGTAAAGTTCAATACCTTTGTGTTGCTGAATGAGATAAACGTGCGTAACGCCATTGTGCTCTGAGGCATAAGAATCCTGCACATAATAAGATGCGACATCCTGTTCAGTCAGATTCCACGTTTTAGGCTGCTTAGAAACAAAATCCAAAGCAATTTTAACTGCGTTCGGATTGGGATTAATAGTTTTTAGGGATTTTTGAGCGGTTAGGCTCGTGCTTAGAAATAAGCAAAACATTGCCCACAAGTAGGCTTTTACGTAATTTCTCATCATGATGCGTAAGTGGTTTGTATTAAAACGTATTGGTTTTATAATTATATTTGTGTGTAAAAATAACGAATAAAAGTATCAAAATACGATATTTTGAATTCTAAAATTCATACTTTAACTTTTAATTTACATTTGTTAAAAATAAACGATGTTTGAAACCATTCTAAAACTCATATTTTTCGGAGCGACCATTTGCCAGTTAGTCTACTGGTTTCTTGTTTTTTCAAAATTAGCTTTTTATAAAACAGAGAATGAAGTTTTAAAAAATCATCATGATTTTCAAAGCACCCCCTCCTGCCACACTCCGTTCGCAGTGACAATACTACCGCCTATTTCCGTTATTATATGCGCCAGAAATGAAGCAGAGAATTTAAGAAAAAATCTTCCCACCATCCTCAATCAAGAGTACACTGATTTTGAAGTAATCGTTGTAAATGATGCCTCAACAGATGAGACACCTGATGTTTTGAATTATTTTTTATTAAAATATCAACATCTACGCATTATTACTATTGCTAATAAAAAAATAATGGGAAAAAAAGGGGCATTGGCGGCAGGAATTGAAGCGGCAAAACATGACTGGTTGCTCTTGACAGATGCCGATTGCTACCCCCTCAGTAAAAACTGGATTTTAGGTATGATAAAAGGAGTTGATGCGAAAGAGATTGGATTGGGCTATGCGCCATATGAAAAACGTGACGGGTTTTTAAACACTTTTATTCGCTACGAAACCGTTTGGACAGCCACTCAATATATGGGGTTTGCACTCGCTGGAGAGCCTTATATGGGAGTAGGTAGAAATATGATTTATATGAAAAAATTGTATGAAAAAGTTGGTGGTTTTCAAAAACACGCCCATATTGCCTCCGGCGACGATGATTTATTTATAAATTCTGTGATTTCAAGAAAAAATTTTTCAATTATTTTAAACCCCGAAACTTTTATGCTCTCAAAACCGCAAACTCGATGGAATGCATACTTCACCCAGAAAAAACGGCACTTCTCCACCGCTACGAGCTACACATTAAAACATAAAATGATGTTGGGAATCCTCTCTGCTTCACATTTTTTTTATTTTGTGACAGCAGTTTCATTATTGGCATTAAAAATTAGCACAATATTTGTAATACTTGGACTTGTAGTGAGGACGCTGGTAATGTGGTTCTTTTACGGCAAAATTCTTCGAAGGTTTCATGAACATAATTTAATCCTGTGGATACCCTTGCTTGATGTCGTATATGTCTTTTTTTACCTCTTCTTTCTGCCCGCCTTGATGATTAAGACTCGGAAATGGCGATGACATAACTAAAATATTTAACAAATTATCTCCCGGAACAGTGGACGACTTCAAACTTGTACAATCAGCAATCGACGGCGACGAACGAGCATATTCTTTGCTCCTGAATCGTTACCGCAACAGCGTATATCACGCTATGTTTAAAATGGTCAATAATCGCGATGATGCCGACGACCTCACCCTTGAAGCCTTCGGAAAGGCATTCAGAAAACTCCCGACCTACGCGCCCAATTATGCGTTTTCGACGTGGCTTTTCAAGATTGCCATCAATAATTGCATCGACCATATTCGTAAAAAACGGCTTGTCACATATTCTATGGATGACACTTTTCAGGACAGCGACCGTGAGTTTTCGCACAATATTCGCGATTACGAACCCGACCCTGAACAAGCCATGATTCATGACCAAAAGTTGGCTCATGTAAGAGATGTGGTGCAAAGTATGAACACCAAATATCGGACGATGATTGAGTTGCGCTATTACGAAGAACTTAGCTATGAGGAAATCGCGCACGAACTCAGCTTGCCACTTGGTACCGTGAAGGCGCAACTTTTCCGCGCCAAAGAATTATTGCATCAGCAATTACAAACATCTGACTCGATGGCTTATATCGAGCTTCGTACGCGCAAAGAGGCAGCATAATTTTAATGATAAATGATGAATGATGACTTTGAAAATTACCCCTCAGTATTTTTCATAAAATATTGATTTTCAACGAATTAAGCTATTCATCGCTCATCATTAAAAAAGTAACATAATCAGGAAGACAAGGTAAACAAACTTCATCTTTTTTATCAAATCCCCCTAACTTGGTGGCAGGCTTTTAGAAGCTTGTCACCAATTTTTTTTTATTTTTAGCCAAAATTCTCAACTATCTTGATAAAACTTTTTGTTTTATTAATCTATATTTTATGAATAATCCAAATACCCTCAGTTATTGGGAGCGCGATAGTTTTTTTAAAGATATTGACGTTGCTATCATCGGAAGCGGCATTGTCGGCTTGAATGCTGCTTTGACTTTGAAGGAGCGAGACCCCTCAGTAAATGTGGCTGTTTTTGAGCGCGGCGCATTGCCTGAAGGCGCCAGTACGCGCAATGCAGGATTCGCTTGCTTTGGCAGCATCACAGAGCTTATGGATGATTTGGAAAATCATTCTGAAGAAGACGTTTTTGCGCTCGTTGAAAGGCGGTATCGAGGTTTACAAAGGCTGCGGCAACGAGTGGGCGATAAAAATTTGGTGTATGAAGAACTCGGAGGCTTTGAAATTTTTCAAAATATTGAGTCGAATGTCTTTGAAAAATGTGCTGACAGTTTGTCCTATTTTAATAAAAATTTAAAAAATATTATTGGGCGTGAAGAGGTTTATAAAATTTCAAATCACGATTTTGGTTTTAAAAATGCCTTGCATACCTTGATTCAAAACACTGCCGAAGGTCAGATTGATACAGGTAAAATGATGACATCGCTTTTGAAATTATGTCGTGAAAAAAATATAAAAATATTTAATGGTTTGAAAATCAATGATTTATATGATTCAAATATTACTGAGGGGGTCAGCGGTGGTGTGAAAATGGTGACCGAAGACGGTTGGGATATTTCAGCTCAAAAAGTAATAGTAGCGACGAATGGTTTTGCAAGAAGGCTCCTGCCGGCGTTGGACGTAACGCCTGCCCGCAATCAAGTATTAATCACAAAACCCATTCAAGATTTAAAAATAAAAGGTTGTTTTCACTACGATAAAGGTTACTATTATTTTAGAAATGTCGGCGACAGAATTTTATTGGGTGGCGGTAGAAATTTGGATTTTCATACAGAAATGACCGATGCATTCGGCACTACAGATTTAATACAAAATGCGTTGATAGATTTACTCAAAACGACCATTTTGCCTCATCAAGCCTACGAAATAGATGGTTGGTGGAGTGGCATTCTGGGCATTGGCAAACAGAAAAAACCCATTGTTCAACACGTTTCGCCCAATATTGTAGTCGCCGTTCGGATGGGTGGCATGGGCGTGGCGATTGGTAGTTTGGTGGGTGAGGAGGCAGCTTTTTTAATGATAAATGATAAATGATGAATGATGAATTTCAATATTTCACAAAAGCAATGGTGACAAAGCTGATTTTCACATCTTCATTTTTCTTAGTGATGGCGAGGGCGCAAGCCTCTAATGTTGCACCAGTTGTCAATACATCATCTACGATTAGCACGTGTTTACCCTTAAATACTGAGGGGGTGTTGGCTTCAAATACATCAGCAGTATTTTCCAAACGCTCCCAACGATTTTTAAGGGTTTGAGAATCCGTCGCTTTTATTTTCCTTAAAACTTTGTTTTCTACGGGTATTTGCAGGACTTCACTCAAGCCATTGGCGAAAAATTCTGCTTGATTGTACCCCCTCAGTATTTGCTTGCGAACGTGCATCGGCACAGGCAAAATGGCACTCGCCCCTTGAAAATGAGGCGATTGCAATAGTTTATAGCCCATCAGTCTGCCGAGTTCAAGGGCGGCTTCACGTTTATCTTCGTATTTTATTTTATGAATCAAGTGTTGCGTTTTACTCAATCTTGAAAAATAAAACAAGGCTGCTGCTGACTCAAGTGCTACACGCCCTTCAAACCGCTCCATGAATGGGTTGTTTTTATGCAAATGAAAATCCGTTTGGGGCAACGAGAGTTGACAATCCAAGCATAAAAATGGCTCATTATAAGGCAAAGACTCTTCACACGCGAGGCATAAACGGGGAAAAAGCAAAGACACAAAATCGCTCCAAGCATGGTTCAGGGTTTTCAACATAGCATTTAGTTTTCTCAAAAATTTAAAATACAAAAAATATAAATGTCTGTAAATCAAGCATTTATGAAGCAAATGTATTTAAATGGTTGGGCATTTCACCATAAATATGTGTTGATTATGCCATGAAAAATAAATTTCATCTGATTTTCATTTGTTTTTTTTCAGAACCGTTCAAACATCTACTTATTTTTTCTAATTTTGCACCGAAATCAAAAAAAAAAGTCCATTCAACTATTAAGACATCTTATTCAGGCTTGAGAAAATTCATCAGAAATATTACAGTCTTTATTTTTCTATCTGGCTTTTGCACGATAGCGACTGCTCAAGACAGCCTCAAAAAGCCTAACGAAACCACGATACCACCTACCACACCTATTAATACAGTCGATAGCCCAACACCAGCAACGCCTAAAGTCACACAACCAAAAGCCCGTCAACGTCCGAGACGACTAACGGCTGTAGATTCCATGCGTATAGCAGCAGCGCAACGCGATTCGATTCAGAAAGCGGCTGCGACAGCTAATTCTGCTTTTAATATAGGTACGCCCAAGCCGATTGATACGGCGGCGGCATCCGTTGCTATTGTGCCAGAGGTGCCGATGCTTCAAAAATCCGATAATCCGTTTGATATATTAAGGAGTGGAGATGCTGCTTCGGAATCCAATTTAAGTACAGACACCACTCAAAAAGCTGTTCAACAACCTTCTGCAACAATGCCAAGTTTGCTGGAGCCGAGCGTTTATTCCAAAAATTTTCTGTTTTGGATTTTCCTTGTTTCGTTGATTTTGATGGCTTTTGTCGTGGCGAATGCCCGTGCTGCCATTGCTAACGCCTACGCGGCTATATCGAGCGATTCGGCTCTGCGGCAAATTTATAAAGAGCCTATCGGTTGGGGAAGCGTCGCTTATTTGGCATTGTATGTACTATTTTGGCTCAATTTAGCCATTTTCATTTATCTGCTACTTGCTCATTACGGTATCGCATCGCAATACGGCAAATTGACCACGTTTATGATATGTTTGGGTGGAGTGGGTTTGATTTATATGGTCAGGCACTCAGTTTTGTACATCATTTCTAAAGTATTTCCGATAGAAAAAGAAGTACGAACCTATAATTTCATCATTCTCACAGTGGGTATTCTTTTAGGGTTGATACTGATGCCGTTGAATATTTTTATAGCTTATGCACCAGACTCATTAAGCCAATTATTTATTTATGGTGCCTATGCAGCCATATTATTAGCGTATTTGGTACGGTCGTTGCGAGGTCTGACAGTAGCCAGTCCATTTCTGATAGATAATAAATTTCATTTTTTGTTGTACCTTTGCACGGTCGAATTTGCGCCATTGTTGATTTTAATAAAAATGATATTGTTAAAAACGCAATAAATAATATCTGTAAAACATTGATTTTCAGCTTTTAAAATAATATAGAATGTCAGTAACTGCTAAAGCGGAAAGCGAGAAGTATAAAAAAGTAAAAAGCATACTCGTCACGCAACCTAAGCCTGCACTAAAGTCTCCATACTATGATTTAGGTATGAAATACGGCATCCAAGTAGATTTTCGCGAGTTCACTCACGTAGAAGCTTTGGATACGAAGGAAGTACGGCGTCAGCGGGTCAATCCGGGAGAGTTTTCATCAGTCATTTTGAATTCTAAAAATGCCGTTGATCATTTTTTTCGTTGCTGCACAGAGATGCGCGTCAAGATGTCGGAAGATACCAAATATTTTTGTTTGACAGAAAACATCGCCAATTACCTTCAAAAATTCATAGTTTACCGCAAACGCAAAGTGTTCGTCGGCACTAAAACCATTGAAGATTTGAAGAGCTATTTCATCAAACACAGAGAAAAAGAGACGTTCCTCGTGCCTTGCTCCAACTATGGTGCAAAGGATTTGACGAAATACTTGGACGAAATCAATGTGAAATACAAAGAGGTGGTGATGTACCAAACGGTGAGCAGCGATTTGAGCGATTTGATTGATGTCAAATACGACGTCCTTGTTTTCTTTACGCCTCAAGCCATCCTGTCTCTGTTTGAAAACTTTCCCGACTTCAATCAAAATGATACGCGGATAGCAGTATCAGGCAATCAAACAGCCACCGCCGTTCGAGATAAAGGATTGACCATTAATATTCAACCCACCGCCGAAGCACCTTCAATGCCGATGGCGATTGAAAGCTATATTAAGGTGGTGAATAAAGACTAAATTTTTGTTTTTCAATACTTTAAAAGCCATTCCGACGTATCGGAATGGCTTTTTTATTTGAATCAGGATTGCTGAGATCTCGATTCATTTTGAGATACCCTCTCATTTATCCCTTCGGAAGTATTTCGCCTTTTTCCGATGGAGCAGGCATCTTATGCGAGCGGTCGCCCATTAACTCTATCATTTGGATGAACGCCATTGTCAAAGCATTCTTTTATCCCTTCAACAGAATGCAGTTCGAAGTCTGTTAATATTTTCTTTAAATAATCCATTGACTAATCGTATTTGATGCAATATTCAACAATATTATGGATTTTTACTGAGGGGTAGCGATTGAAGACTTTGTATTTCAATAATGTTGTCGAGCGAGTTATGCCGATTTTATGGCTGCTTTGTGGGTGGCTTTTAGAAACATATAGAACTATCAGGATAAGGTCGTTTTCAAATATCACGAGCCAGTAAGTAAACTTAGCTATTTTTTTGTTTTTTAACCCAAAAATGTTTTTTTTTATAAAAACTATTATCTTTGCATAATGAAACATTTTATTTTATAATGTAGAAAAAATAAAACAAATATGCTTTTAAAACAACATCTTTTAAATCTTGGAATTGAAGATTTTGACGGTAAAAGTAATTTTTACCGATATAATGTTGTTTTGAACTCTGCCAATCACATTAACAATATTCCCATCGAATTTTATTTTGTTTCAAAAACTTTTCTATTTGAGGATACTGTCTATGATATACATGAAAATATTTGGAACAAAAACGATGTCCCTAATTTTATCATTATTTCAGAAGAAGAAACATATATTTTTGACAGCAAAGTTAAACCAAAAAAGGATAATCCTTTTTATGCTGAAATTCATAGCTCTAACCACCAAAATAGTCTTTATGATTCCCCGCCCTTTTCGAAAAAAAATTTAGATTCTGGTTATTTCTTTGAGTTTATTATCCAAAAAACAAAGAAGACTAAGCAACAGGAAGTTGATAAAGATCTGTTATTGAATTTAATTGCACTACGACAAGATTTATTGGCTATCAAAAATGACGAACCTATCATTCATTTATTAATACTTCGTTGTTTATTTTTAAAATATCTGGAGGATAGAGGCATCTATAAAAAAGGTTATGTAGTTTCTGCCTTAGAGCAATCATCTAATGCCTTAATTAATGCTTTTAATGAAGTAGGTAGAATTAATGGAGATATTTTTAAATATGATATTTTAAATATTGACCAAATTGAACCGAGTTACTTGAGTTTAATTACTCGCTTCTTTACTTGTGATTATCAAACGGGGCAAGGTTCATTATTTCCTTATAAATTTGATTGTATCCCAGTACAGTTAATAAGCAATGTTTATGAAGCCTTTCTGAGTGATAGTAAAAAGAAAGGAAAAGGCATTTACTATACTCCAAAATTTGTTGTGGATTTCATGTTATCTGAAACACTAAAACCCTTATTAAAAAACAATGCTGAAATTACCATTTTTGATCCTGCATGTGGTTCTGCAGCCTTTTTAGTTGAAGGATTTAAAGCAATAATAATCCGTAACAAGGCTCAAAAAGATTTTGAAAAAAAGAAGCAAATCCTTGAAAATCAAATATTTGGCATTGACATAGATAAAGATGCTTTACAAATTGCAACATTTAGTCTTTACCTGACTTTATTAGAAGACTTAGAACCTGATTTTATTCGCTATCAGATTGAAAAACAATCGCCTATACTGCCAAACCTCATTGGTAAAAACCTCTTGTGCGGTAATTCATTAACAGATAATGACTTATTTGCAGATAAAAAGTTTGACTGTATCGTAGCAAATCCTCCTTGGGGAAGTGTACTCAATGATGTAAATAACAAAATTCATGAAATTGAACGTGCAACAATAGGAGGGAAAGGATTATACGGGCTAAACCTTATTTATAAGAACGTTTCTGATTATCAACGCTCACAGGCATTTTTACTAAGAGTTCAGAATTGGAGCTCAGAAAAGACAGAGTATTGTCTTATTGTGAATAACGCTATTTTTTTAAACGAAAATGCAGCAGCATTTAGAAAAGACTTAATTAATACTTACAATTTAAAAACAATATATGAACTATCTGACCTTAACCCGATATTATTTAGGAAGAAAACGATTGGAGAAGTAAATGGTCGAAAAATTGAAAGTGGCGCAACTGAACCTTGTGCAGTTATAATATTTAATAATCAAAATGTAGGTAATTATGTATCTTATGTTACACCTAAGTTAAATGTATTATCAACTTTTTTAGAAATAATTCAAATTACAGAAAGAGATGTAAAGCGTATTGATCAAGCTAAATTTAAAAATGACTTGATTTGGAGAGTATTGGTTAATGGTGATTTAGAAGACTATAAATTAATCGAAAACTTAAAGCGCGATAATACTCTAACTATTGAATGTCGTTCAGGATTTCAACCTAAAAAAGGAATGATTGAATTAGGTGAAGCTGATATTCGTCCTTTAGTAAAGCCCGATGATTTTAGTGCTTTTTTTATAAAGAAGGAGTTGAGAAAATTCAATTGGAATTTAGATTTACGAAGAAAACCAGAAGGTATTTTCGATAAGGAACGAATTTTACTAAAAATGCGTCCTACACAAGAAAATAATCTAAAATTAGATGCGGTTAGAATTAAAGAAAATGAAATTTTCCAACACGATATACTCTGTATTAAAATAAAGAAAAATGCTCAATATATAAATGATTATTCTTGGGCTTTAGGTATTATAAACTCTTCATTGATAGGTTATTATGTATATCAAATATCTGCACAATGGGGTAAAGGAGATTTGAAAAGAAGTAGTATTAGAAACAGTGATATTGAGACTATCCCTTTACCAACTATTAAAAATGATGATGTAAAAGAACATATAAATGCCCTTGTAGCTCAAATAGAAAATGCCAAAAGAAGAGAACAGAACACTCAAATATTAGAAGAAGAGCTTGATGACTTGGTTTTTGACCTATATGGATTATTGACATTTGAAAAAGAAATCATCCGTGAGTTTTATGATATTAATGTACATCGTAAAAATGATACTGTCAAAAAAACAGATTTAGAAGCTTATTTCTTAAAATTCAAAGAAATTTTTGAATTAGCTCTGTCAGAGAGCTTAGAAATGAAAGCAACATTCAAAATTTCCAAAAATTTAGGAGCTTATATTTGTATCCGAATTACGCCAAAAAATAATGATAATACGGAGGTATTTGCGCTAAGTAATATTAGCGATGATGAAGTTTTTCATGCCATTAAATCCCAACAAGTAGAGCATGCCTATTACGCTAATAAATTGAATGAAATTACAACTAAGGTCTATGAAAGCGAGCATTTTTTCATTATAAAAAGCAATTACTTCAAAGATTGGACAGTGCGTCAGGCTATTAAAGATGCCAATGAAGAAATAAAAATTTTCATTCACGAAACTACCCCTGTTGCATAGATGAGTAATCCTTTTTATACCTCTTTAAAACATTCCGATTCAGTATTCAAAGAAGACTTGCTGAAGAGGTATCCTCGACCTCAAGAACTCATTGAAGGATTATTCCTACGCGCTACGGTAGATGCACATCATCGAATCAAGCTCAAACCAAATGTAAAAGGTATGGTTGAAAACGATATAAGAAATTTATTTATAGAAGATTTCAAAGTATCTAATTCTCCTTTGAATGGCTATATTCAAAATAAAGTCATAACTCTCACATCTGAAAATCAAGCAAATACGAAAAGTTTAGTTCAAAGAACAGATATTGAGTTTCATAGCAATATACATCAAATACAATTTGTAATTGAGTGTAAAAGGTTAAGTTCGGCTGAAACGCGTTATGTTCAAGGCACTACTAAAAATGGAAAATATGAAATTGATGGATTAGAAAAATTCATACATCTCAACTATGCTGAAAACGATAAAATCGCAGCAATGGTAGCATTTGTAGTGAATGGGGATATCTCTAAGGTAATAAATAGTTTAAAACAGAAAGTACAGGCTTTCTATCCAGCTCAGACAATGGACAGTTATATTAACTTACAATGTGTAGATTGCGATAATAGTTTTCAATCTGTTCATCTTAAATCCGACAAAACAGAATTGCTTTTATATCACTTATTTTTTGATTTTTCTAAATAATTTGACACAGATTTTTGAACATTCCCCCCCCTCAGTAAAACCCATCAAAAAAGCCGCCCCGACACATCGAAACGGCTTTTAAAGTATTCAAAATCCATATTTTATGCTTCAATATGAACAGCAATGCTCAACTCCTCCAATTGCTTATCATCAATCACAGAAGGCGCATCTATCATAATATCGCGACCTTGGTTGTTTTTAGGGAAAGCAATAAAATCACGAATTGAATTGCTACCCGACATCACCGCACACAAGCGGTCGAAGCCAAAAGCAATGCCGCCATGCGGTGGCGCACCAAATTCAAACGCCCCCAATAAAAAACCGAATTTAGCTTCCGCTTCTTCTTCCGTCATGCCCAGCAAAGTGAAGTTTTTAGACTGCAATTCACGGTCATAAATACGAATAGAACCGCCGCCAATTTCAACACCATTGAGTACCAAATCGTAGGCATCTGCGCGCAAATTTTTCATCGTTTCGTGGTCACCATTGAGCATTGAAGGGATTTGCTCACGCTTAGGCGATGTGAACGGGTGGTGCATGGCATAAAAGCGTTGCGTCTCTTCGTCCCATTCCAAAAGTGGAAAATCCACAACCCATAGTGGCTTAAATACTGAGGGGTCACGCAAGCCTTTACGCGCACCAATCTCCAAGCGCAATTCACTGAGTTGTTTACGGGTTTTGTCCGTTTCACCACTTAAAATGAACAACACATCACCGTTTTTAGCACCGAATCTTTCACCCCAACTTCTCAAATCTTCATCTGAATAGAACTTAGAAATGGGCGATTTGACAGTTCCATCTTCTTCAAATTTGACATAAATCATGCCTTTAGCCCCAATTTGAGGGCGTTTCACGAAATCCGTCAATTCGCCCAGCGTCTTATTGGTGTAAGTTGAAGCCACGCCTTCAGCACAAATGCCTACAATCAATTCAGCCGAATCAAAAACTGAAAAGCCTTTATTTTTAGCCACATCATTCAACTCCACGAACTCCATTCCGAAGCGAATATCGGGCTTATCCGAGCCATATCGCTTCGCCGCCTCATCATACGTCATGCGTGGGAACTCAGGCAAATCAACATTCAAAGCAGTTTTGAAGACGTGTTTAGTCAAGCCTTCAAAGGTGTTCAGAATATCTTCTTGCGTTACGAACGACATTTCACAATCTATTTGAGTAAACTCCGGTTGACGGTCTGCCCGCAAATCTTCATCACGAAAACATTTCACGATTTGAAAATATTTATCAAAACCCGACACCATTAATAATTGCTTAAACGTCTGAGGCGATTGCGGCAAAGCATAAAATTGCCCTGCATTCATCCGGCTTGGCACAACGAAATCTCTTGCTCCTTCGGGCGTCGATTTAATCAAATTGGGCGTTTCGACTTCAATAAAATCTTCACCACTCAAATATTTACGTACTTCAATAGCCACTTGCGAACGGAAAAACAGATTTTTCTGAACCGCCGCCCGCCGTAAATCCAAGTAACGGTATTTCATGCGGATATCGTCGCCCCCGTCAGTATCGTCCTTAATAGTGAAAGGCGGTGTTTTTGAAACATTCAAAATCTCCAGCGTAGCAGCCACGATTTCGATATCGCCTGTCGGGCGGTTCGGATTTTTCGCTGTCCGCTCGCGCACCGTACCGACGACTTTGATGACATACTCGCGTCCGAGGCTCGCCGCTTGCTTATTCAGCGTTTCGTTATTTTCAAAAACGACCTGCGTGATGCCGTAGCGATCGCGCAAATCCACGAAAGTCATGGGTCCGAAAGCGCGGGTAGCATCCACCCAAGCACTTAATGTTACTTCTTTACCGGCATCTGAAAGGCGTAATGCGCCACAATTGTGCGTTCTGTACATAATTTTTATTTCAATTTTTAAAATAAGAGTTGCAAAGGTAAGTCTAAATTTTACACTAAAAACACTGAATGCCTTGTGTTTTATGAAAATCCTATTCAAATTTTTAGCTTTGCACTGAAATTGATATTCTTTTATAATTCTAAAATCCTTTTGAAATGAAAAAATTGATTATTCTGACACTCTTTGTTTTAATTTCAGTAAAAATAACAGCTCAAGACTCTGAGGAAAACAGCGTCTATGCTTCTATTTCCGAATGGAAATTGGGCGATGCCTTCACGCTCGTATCGGATGCAAATGTTCGTGAAAAAGCTTCTACACAAAGTACTGCGCTGACGCAATTGCCGATTGGTTCAGCCATTAAAATTGAAAAAGTAACCCTTGATTCCTTTACAGTGAACGGTTTTAGAGCACCTTGGTGTCAAATTACTTACGACAATGGTAAAAAGAAGGGCTATTTATGGGGCGGTTTTATCGCTACTTTGGTCTTGAAAATGCAATATGCGGAAGGCGAGACTGAGGGGGTCACTTTCCTCGGCGGCGTGGGTTCGTGGAATGAGAAAAAATTCGAAATGACCATGCAACTTCGCGCTTGCAAAAATGGTAAAGAACTGAATCGAGTGGAGTTTTTAACGCCCGGCGACGTGAGTTTTAATTGTAAATTGAAAGAGGAAAATGCCGGTACGATGAAAAATGTGGCAACTGCTTTGACTTTTTCAACAGGCTTTGAAGCCTGTGGTTATCCATGGGGTGACAACTTGATTTTTTATACAAAAGATAAGAAACTATCCCGCATTTTAGCGACAACAAGTGTTTCAGATGCGGGTGCATTTTATCAAACTGAGCAATTTATCCTGCCAGGCGATAGAGGTGGTATCAATAATTACATCATCGTCACAAAGGATAGTGCTGAAATGGAAGATAATGGAAAAGATTATGTCATTAAAAATCAAAAATACAGTTTGGCACTGTATAAATGGACAGGCGTTAAATTGGAAAAAGTGAAGTAATGATGAATGATGAATTTTTTTATTAAAAACGATATTTTCTACTTAAAAACCCTTAAAATACTGAGGGGGTGTTAACTTTGCAATTCTTAAAGCGGTTTTCACTATTTTGATAATGAATTTCAAAAATTTAAGTCTAATATTACTTCTTTTGAGCTTAATGTTCCCCGCTTGTCAATATTTTACAGGGCAGGCAGGCAGCAATAAACTGTTGGCATCAGTTTATAACAGGTCGCTCTATTTGACGGATATGGAAGGCATGTTTCCCGAAAATGCGACAAAACAAGACAGTCAGCAAGTGATTAATGCGTATGTTGACCGTTGGATTCGCAACAATATCATCATGGCGGAAGCTGAGCGGAATGTGCCAAAGGATTTGAATATAGATGAATTGCTTCAAAAATACCGAGAGTCGCTCATCCTCAGCAGTTATGAAGAGCAATTGACCAAAGTCAGTTTGGATACAGCGATTTCGGAGACTGAGTTGAAAGATTTTTATGAAAAAAACAAAGAGCAATATCAATTGGAGACACCCATTTTAAGGTGTTATTTTATAAAAATTTCGAAAACAACCCCTCAGTCAGACAGCCTCCAAAAGTGGTGGAATAGTCCAAAGTCTGGCAATAATTTAAAGAAAATGCAGGAATTTGCTCGCAATCATGCGCGTTCCTATATTTTAGAAGATTCTGTTTGGACCCGTGCAGACGATCTTGTGAAGATGATGCCGAAAGGAACATTGGTTTCGGAGGACATCAGCAGCGGCAAGGAATTGACCATGAAAAATGATGATTTTCAATACTACTTTAGGGCGTTGGGCGTTATGAACCAGAAAGAAATTGCCCCTTTATCATACATCAAAGAGCAAGCCTCCAAGTATATTTTACATCAAAGGAAAATACAATTGATTGAAAAAAAGAAACAAGAAATGTATGACCTCGAAATGAAAAAAAACAACGTAAAAATTTATACGAACTAAAATTTTATACATGAAAAAAATAATTTCAGCTTTACTTTTCTTAGTGGTTTTAAGTATCAACGCTTTGGCACAGCAAAAAGAATTGGTGGATAAAGTAGTAGCAAAAGTCGGCGACGAGTATATTTTGCTTTCAGAAGTGGAGGAGCAATACGCCGCCGCTAAAGATCAAAAAGCGACATTACCAGAAGAATATCGTTGCATGGTTTTAGACCAAGTCATGGTCAATAAGCTCATTTTGAATCAAGCCAAAATTGACTCGGTTTTAGCGAAAGATGAAGATGTGGAGACGCAACTCAACGCTCGTTTTGAGAAAATCCTCGATTACATGGGTGGCAACGTTGAGCAATTTATCTCTTACTACGGTCAAACGCCCGAGGTGATGAAGGAGCAAATGCGTGGCGATATGCGCGACCAGTTGATTGTAGATAAAATGAAGCAAAAAATCTTAGCAGACGTCACTGTTACACCTGGGGAAGTCCGCAATTTTTTCAGTAAAATACCGAAAGATAGCTTGCCTTACTTCAATCAAGAGGTCGAAATAGCAGAGGTAGTTTATAAAACGAAAGCCAACGAAGTAGAAAAAGCAAAATCTAAAAAACAATTGGAAGAAATCCGCGAACAAATCGTGAACGGAAAAGTGCCATTTGAAGATTTAGCGAAAAAATATTCGCAAGACCCAGGTTCAGGACGTGAAGGCGGCGACTTGGGTTGGGCAAAACGCGGTAAGTTTGTGCCAGAGTTTGAAGCGCAAGGATTTAAGTTGGAGGAAGGTCAAATTTCGCAGGTCTTTGAATCTGAATTTGGCTACCATATTTTGCAACTCATTGCTCGGCGCGGCAATTCTATCCATTGTCGGCATATACTCATTAAACCTGAAATCACGGATGCAGACTTGGAATTGTCAAAGAGAACGTTGGATTCAGTACGCCTACGCATTTTAGGCATATTGAAAGACTCTATGACTTTTTCAGCTGCCGTAAAGGAATATGGCGATAAAAGCACTCAAAGTTTTCACAGCGATGGGCGTATGACCAATCCTGCAAGTGGAAATAATACTTTTGAAACGCGCGACCTTGACCCCGATACATATTTCGCCATTGATTCTATGAAAGTGGGTGGCATTACTGCACCGATGGAATTGACGTCAGCATCAGGCGAAAAAACATATCGCATTGTCAAATTGATTTCAAAATCATCACCGCACAAAGCTAATCTTTTGCAGGATTATAATAAAATTCAACAAGCGGCTATTGAACAGAAAAAAAATGAGCGGCTTGTAAAATGGATTGAAGAAACATCAAAAAATACGTTTATCAACCTTGATGCGATGTATAAAAAGTGTCCTAACTTGGATAAATGGGGAAAAAAAGTTTAGGCTTTTTAATCAGTCTTTTTAAAAGGAATTATATATTTTGAGCCACAAAGTATATAATTTTTTTTTAATAAAAACTTATGAACAACCCTTTAAGATTAAATACTTGGAGAACCATACTTTTTACTGCCTTTGCCCTCATCGCTTTCGCCTCCAATTCAGTACTGAATCGCTTGGCTTTGGGCGGTAACACGATAGATGCAGGTAGTTATATTGGAATCCGTTTACTATCGGGCGCTTTGACATTATGGCTCATTAATGGTATTTCAAAGCGCAATTTCAGCCTCATCCGCACGGCTTTTGTAGGTGCTTCCCTCAGTCGTTTTTTACCTGCTTTTTATCTTTTTGCTTATGGCGTTGCATTTTCATTTGCTTATCTGAGCTTGAGTTCGGGCATGGGTGCCTTTATTTTATTTGGCACGGTGCAAACTACCATGCTTTCAATGGCTATACTGAGGGGGGAGCGTCCGCATATTTCCGAATGGTTGGGTTTGATAGTGGCTATTGGCGGCTTGATTTTTTTGGTTTTACCCGGTTTGTCTGCGCCCGATCCATTGGGTGCTTTGTTGATGATATTGGCAGGGGTGTCTTGGGCATTTTATACGCTGAAAGGGCGCGGCATTAAAGACCCACTTGAAACCACAGCGTTGAATTTTATCTTATCTGTTCCGATGGTTTTAACAGTCAATGCACTCATTTTTCTGCATTCGTACTTTTATAAATCTGAAGGAATATTTGTCACTGCGAGCGGAGCGTGGCAGGAGGGGGTCGCTTACGCCTTTGTATCAGGTGCGTTGACATCGGGCGTGGGTTATGCCATTTGGTATGCTGCTTTAAAAGGTTTGAAAACAACGCAAGCCGCTTTGTTGCAATTATTAGTGCCTATTATTGCTGCTGTCGGTGGTATTATTTTTCTCTCTGAAAGTATCACATCTCGGCTGATTGTAGCTGGTCTTTTGATTATTACGGGAATCGTTTTAGCCTTGTTGGGTAAGCGATTTTGGAAGTTTTATGCAAAAAATGGGTTAAAATAATCGCGAAGCGATTATTTTAACTCATTTTTTGCATAAGTAGGGTAATTGATTGAATTGATAAAATTACATAAATCCCAAAAATAAAGTGCTAACAAAATTCTTTTGATAGAATTGTATTATAGAATGATTGAATAAGACTAAACTTCACAAAATTGATTTAATAATTTTGTCCGCTGCTATTATTTCAAAATTTATCCTATTTTGTGGATTATTTAGGCAAAATAAAAAACTAAATTTGAATTTTGTAGAAAAATTATAAAACTATTAAAACTTGATTCATTATGAAAATTCCAATCACACTTGTGGTCAACGGAA
>JAYUUR010000443.1:0-3183 GCA_043754475.1 Saprospiraceae bacterium
TGTCGTAAATAATGCGCACGTTTAAGCGTTTTAATACTTCCAATATAAAGACTATTTCAGTTTTGTTATTCGGCAATTCGATAGTTGCTAACATCTTTATTCAATTTTTTACAAAGATAAGGGTTTCATTCTGATTGTCAAAATGTGAGAATCGAATACCCCTCAGTATCAAAAGCAAAAATCCTTTCAACACTTGTTTGAAAGGATTTTTAAGTATATCAAAGAGCCAACAAAAGCAGCATGAGTGATAGTCAGCTTGTTCTTTTTGCCAAAGCATTTTTTCTAATTGGGAAGCGTCTTGGCGTTCTTCATCGCCCATTTTTTCCCATTCTCCAGTTTTGACATATTTTTCTATCAATCGTTCTTGGATGATAGCGTGAATATGCGGTTCCCAAAGCGTTTCAGGTTCATTTTTAGGGTCTAAGATTTGAAAAGAGACATTTAAACGCTTAAAGAAATCGAGGATTCTTTGTAGTTTTGTTGTATCGTCGAATTGAGTTGTTATTGTTGTCATTGCTATTTTTTTTTACAAAGATAATTGCCTTTTAGAAGAAAGAAAAGAAAAATTATCGAACATGAAATTCGGAAATGTATTCAAAATAATATAGCCTTTCACAAGATTATCGCATCCAAAATTAAATTTCAAATAAATGCCAATCTATCATAAATTAGGAAAAATACCGCCCAAACGCCATACGCAGTTTAGGAATATGGAACATCCCGATGCAAGCGGGACTGGAGGGAGGCTATATTACGAACAACTCTTCGGCACTGTCGGTTTTGATGGGATGTCAACGCTGATGTATCAAATTCATCGCCCGACGATGGTGAAAGAAGTTTTGTCTGAAATTGACGTTGCGCCGAAAATAGCGGTGCCTAAAAATATCAAAGCTCGTTTGCTCAAAGGTTTTGATGTACCTTCTCAAGATGATTATTTGGATAGTCGAACACCTTTATTGGTCAATTCGGATATTCATATTGGTTTGGCTGCGCCTAAAAAGTCATTAACTAAGTATTTCTTTAAAAATGCTGATGCGGATGAAATGCTCTTTGTTCATCGAGGTTCAGGCAAGTTGCAGACGCAATTGGGCAATATTAAGTTTGAATATGGCGATTATTTGATTATCCCACGCGGTATAATTTATCAAATTGAGTTTGATACATCAGACAATCGCTTGCTTTTTGTCGAGTCATTTCACCCTATTTATACGCCCAAACGCTACCGCAATTGGTTCGGTCAATTACTTGAACATTCGCCTTTTTGTGAACGGGATTTAAAGCTGCCCAAAGACCTCGAAACGTACAATGAAAAGGGCAATTTTATCATAAAAATTAAAAAGCAAGGCGTTTTATACGAAATGCTTTACCCGACCCACCCTTTTGATGTGGTCGGTTGGGATGGTTACAATTTCCCTTATGGCTTTTCGATACATAACTTTGAACCGATAACGGGGCGTGTGCACCAGCCGCCGCCCGTGCATCAAACCTTTGAGACCAAGGCGTTTGTAGTCTGCTCATTTTGCCCACGTCTCTACGATTATCACCCCCTCAGTATTCCAGCACCTTATAATCACTCGAATATTGATTCGGACGAAATGCTCTATTACGTGGATGGAGATTTTATGAGCCGCAATAATATCGAGCCGGGACATATCACATTGCACCCCAGCGGTATCCCACACGGGCCCGCCCCAGGCGCATACGAACGCAGCATCGGACAAACTAAAACAGCAGAATTAGCCGTGATGATTGATACTTTCCGACCCCTCAGTATTACAGAGGCGGCGATGCAGATTGATGATGGACAGTATTATCAATCTTGGTTGGAATAATCTTTTGGAATTATATGCCTATGTTACAGAGGGAATACTTACGTGGGGTTGTGTAATAAGTATTCTAACTAAGTTAGTCCAAAATTTTATTTGTTTTTTTGTCAAATAACTTGCAGCAAGTTTGAAACTTGCTGCAAGTTGAGCTAAATTCAAAATTTTATTTGGCTTCAAAATTTCAATTATTATATTTTTGACTTATTACACAACCCTATGATTGTGACCGTAAAATAATGAGGAGCAACCGTTCCGTAAATGGTATAAAAAAAAGGAGTCAAAAATTATAATTTATCAATTTACTTCTTCTACTGGCATTGTTTTCGGTGTTTTTGGTCTGTATGTAGTTGGCATACGCTTAAAACCCAATTATACAAATGGGAAAGCTGATATCATTAAGTTTCAAAAAGTACAATCAAGCCGAAGTAGCACAATTCGCCAACAACGTTATCAACTCGATGACGAAAGATGCTCAATTCATCACCCTCAAGCCTTTTGTGGATGACCTCAGTGCAGATTATGACGCTTTTACAACTGCTGTCACTAATGCCATTTATGGCGGAACGCTCTTGATTCGGGAAAAGAACCGCAAAATGGCTGACTTAAATGCCGAATTGGAGACCGTTGCCATTCAAGTCGAAGCCTTAGCAAATGAGAATGAAGATGTTATTGAAGCTGCGGGCTATCAAGTGCGGATACCCAATAAGCCAATTACAGAATTAATGCCTCCTTCAAGTGTATCGGTGCTGAATGTGGCGGACAAATCAGGTGCAGTGAAATTGTCTTGGAAACCAACGCCGGGAGCTGTCAACTATGGCATCGAACGGCTATACGCGGGTGAAACGGTTTGGCAAAACGGAGATTATAGTACTGCCAGTACAATTATTATCTCGGATTTGAAACCGGGTAGCCAAATTACTTTTCACTTGCGGGCGATTGGCACGAAAGGCAAAAAGAGTGGATGGTCGCAAGAGGTGACGGTTTGGGTTTCTTGATGGTCAACTGTGCATTATTCAAAAATGGAAGCACAATTTTCAACTAAAAACGCTACACCCCTCAGTATCTTGATTGATACTGAGGGTTTTTTTTTGAATTGAGCATTTTTGCTTGGGAACATAGATAATATGGATTTGGCTGATTAAATGTGGATTTACTATTTCGTATTTCAACGAAAATTATTTTGTTGGGGTAAATGTAGCGTCAGAAAAGTTAATGATATGGTTTGCAATTATATTTATAAAAAAATAAATTAAGGAATTGTAAAATGTTATTGATTTTGGTTTATTTTTGTTTTGTTAAAGGATATTTTCTTTGAACATTCTTTTTTTGAATTAGACAATTTAAATAAAGCTTTCTC
>JAYUUR010000444.1:0-9505 GCA_043754475.1 Saprospiraceae bacterium
CCTGACTATGAAACACGCATTTCGCATACTTATGATGCTCAATGGTTTTCAATGAATGCTTTGCCCGAATTGCTTTTTGACCACCGCGAAATGGTGGATATGGCAGTTGAAAGACTGCGCTACAAAGCGGCTTTTCATCCCATTGGTTTTGAATTATTGCCTGAAAAATTCACGATTCCGCAACTTCAAAAACTCTATGAAGCGATATACGGCACTGACATGGACAAGCGCAATTTTAGCCGTAAAATAATGTCCACTAACTTACTCGTAAAATTGAAAGAAAAGCAAAAAGGCAATTCTAAAAAAGGGGCATATCTTTATCAAATTGATTCAACACGATATAAATCAACGATTAATTCGTTTCTGAATTTTGTTACCAATCCTGAAATGATTGCTTAGTTTTTAGAAAAATATTCATTCAAAAAAAAAAATTACTAACGTGAAAAATTACACTCTTTACACTCTTTTCCTACTACTCTTTTGCAATAATGTTCTGGCTCAAAAACGGGTTTTGGTTTTTTCAAAAACTGCTGGATTTCATCATAATTCTATTGCAGCAGGTGAAAAATTCTTCTTTGAATTGGGTAAAAAACAAGGTTTTGTAGTAGATACGACTACAAATGCTGATAAATTCAATGAAGACAATCTTAAAAATTACAGTGCAGTCATTTGGCTCAATACAACGGGCGATGTGCTTAATCCTGCCCAACAAGCCAATTTTGAGCGGTACATTCAAGCAGGTGGTGGCTTTGTCGGCATCCATTCAGCCAGCGATACAGAGTACAATTGGCAATGGTACAACGAACTCATGGGCGGCTATTTTGACGGGCATCCCGGCAATCCAAATGTTCAAAACGGCAAGATGGTGACGCTGGATAAAGCATTTCCTGCTACGGCACATCTGCCCGAAACTTTTGAACGAAAAGATGAATTTTATAATTTCAAATCTTTACAAAAAGACAAGCTGCATTTCTTAGTAAAAGTAGAAGAAAGCAGCTATAAAGAAGGTAAAATGGGCGATTTTCACCCGATGGCTTGGTATCATGAATACGATGGTGGCAAGTCATTTTATACCAATTTCGGTCATACCGACGAAACGTTCAGCGAGCCTTTGATGATGGAGCATTTATGGGGCGGCTTGAAATGGGCAATGGCTGATAAATTGGACTTCTCCAAAGCGCATTCGATGATGCCACCCGAAGAAAACCGTTTTGAGCGCACCACCTTGATTGACAACCTCGATGAGCCAACAGAATTGGCTATTATGCCCAATGGCAAAGTCATTTTTGCTGAAAGAAAAGGGCTTTTAAAAATGTGGAATCCTCAAAATAATGTTACCAAAATAGTGGCGCAGATGCCTGTTTATACCAAATTTGAATATGGTTTGATGGGGGTAGGTGTTGATCCAAATTTTGAAAAAAACAACTGGATTTACTTATTTTATACGCCAAACGAAACGAGAGAAGATACAAAAGACCAATTTCTCTCCCGTTTTGTCTATGATAATGAAAAAGATACGGTCGTTATGACTTCTGAAAAAGTCGTTTTGCGGTTTCCTGTCAAACGGATTGAATGCTGCCATACAGGCGGCTCTGTTGATTGGGATGGCGATGGCAATTTGTTTTTATCAAGCGGCGATGATACCAATCCATTTAATTCAGATGGCTATGCGCCCATTGATTTTACTAAAGGCAGAGAGGGTTGGGATGCCTTGCGTTCATCAGGAAATACAAATGATTTAAGAGGTAAAATTTTAAGAATCAAACCCACTGATAATGGCTCATACACCATTCCGAAGGGAAATTTATTCCCAGAAGGAACGGAGAAAACACGCGCCGAAATATACGTGATGGGCTGTAGAAACCCGTATAGAATAGCTGTTGACAAGCGCACCGGCTATCTTTATTGGGGTGACATTGGACCCGATGCTGGCAAAGCAGACCCGAATAGAGGACCCGACGGCATCGTCGAATTCAACCAAGCGCGTAAAGCAGGATTCTTCGGTTGGCCCATGTTTACAGGCAATAATTTTGCTTATAATCAATACGATTTTGAAAAAAAAGTATCAAATCCAAAGTTTAATGCTGAAAAACCCATTAATAATTCACCTAATAATACAGGTTTGGTTGACTTGCCACCGACTCAAAAAGCGTGGATTTGGTACGGCTATGGTGAATCTAAGGAGTTCCCAATGGTCGTGAAAGGGGGTGCTAATCCGATGGCAGGTCCCGTGTATCATTACGACGATTATTTGAATGACCCGAAGAAATTCCCTAAATATTACGATGGAAAATTTTTCGCTTACGAATGGATGCGCGATTGGATTTTGCCTGTGAGCATGGATAAACAAGGCAATTATAAGGGCATGGAATCATTTATGACCAATTCTAAATTCAATCACCCGATGGATATGGCTTTTTCAAAAGAAGGTCATTTATATGTGTTGGATTATGGCTTGAATTGGTTTGCCCAAAATGAGGATGCCGTTTTGTCTAAAATTGAATTTAATCCAGGCAATCGCCGCCCTGTTGCGAAGGCGACTTCTAATAAAAAGAATGGTGCTTTGCCGCTCACCGTTGCCTTTTCTTCGGCAGGTACGATGGATTATGATAAAGATGTATTGACTTATTCATGGAAATTCGGCGAAGGGCTACCCCTCAGTATAGAAGCCAATCCGACATTCATATTTCAAAACGCGGGCATTTATGATGTGGTTTTAACAGTAAAAGATGTGGCTGGAAATGCTGTTAATCAGACTGTTAGAATCAAAGCAGGTAATACTGAGCCTAAAGTTGAGATTGCATTAAAAGGCAATAAAACTTTCTATTTTGATAAAAAACCTGTTGAATACAAGGTAAATGTCACTGATAATGAAGACGGTAAAATTAAAAAAGGCATCAACCCAAGCGATGTAGTCGTGAATATCAACTACTTGGAAGGCTTTGATAAAACGGTCATTGAACAAGGACATAAAGGCAATACTGTATTCGCCGTAGGCAAACGCTTGATGGAATTGAGCGATTGCAAAGCCTGCCATTCGATGGATAAGAAATCAGTGGGACCTGCTTATTTGGATATTGCTACAAAATATAAACGTGGCGCAGCCAATATTGCGCTTTTAGCTACTAAAATAATTAACGGTGGTGGTGGTGTTTGGGGTGAGCAAGCGATGGCTGCCCATCCTCAAATATCCAATTCAGATGCTAAAGATATGGCTGATTATATTCTCTCGCTCAAAGATAAACAAGCCCAAACTTCACTGCCTGTTTCAGGAAAATATGAGCCTTTGGCGCACGTGGGCAAAAAGGACGGTGCTTATCTCATCCAAGCCACTTATACCGATAAAGGCGGCAATGATGTTGGCCCTTTGACACATTCTCAAACCCTTGTTTTGAGAAGTCCAAAAATAAAAGCTGTAGATTTTGATGACAAAAAAGCCATGCGCAAATTTAATGTACCTGAGGCTGGCGGTGACAGAGCCGTTGCTACGGAAGACGGCAGCTATATTGTTTTTAATGATATTGATATGACAGGCATCAGAGCTTTGAATATCATGGAAGGCATCCGACCAGGTTCAACCGTTGGCGGTAAAACAGAAATTAGAGTAGGCTCTCCAACAGGCACTTTATTAGGTGAAATGTCTATTTTTGAACCCATTGCTGCACCTGTTAAAGTCAGATTGACGAAAACGGTTTCTGGCTTACAAAAACTCTATTTTGTCTTTAAAAATCCGAAAAATGAAGGCAAACCGTTGTTGAGCATCATGTCTATTGAGTTTTTGACAGAATAAATGAAAGCCCCCCTGCCCCATGTGCATCAACATCATTTTATAATGTATAAAGTATTGATTATCATAAATAAAACCCTTGATGGGTGGGGACGGAAGAGGTGGTCAGAGAATGATGATGCGGATGGGTAATTGATGATAAAAAAGTGACGCATCTCATGGCAAACCATGACGACGCTCACCTAAAACCCGAGAGTATATTTTGATTTTTGTAAAATATTTAAAACAAACAAAGATGAAAAAAACTCAAGTCGTTTCTGCTCAACAAGCCCTGTCTGCGATTCATTCTGATGATCATATTTTCATCCACAGCGTAGCCGCTGCGCCGCACCATTTGATAGATGCGCTGGTGGCACGGTCTGCTGAACTACATGACGTGCATATTTATCACCTCCATACTGAGGGGTCTGCGCCTTATGTGCAACCGCAATATGAAGGCATTTTCGAACTGCATTCTTTCTTCGTCGGTGGCAATGTTCGGCAAGCCACTTGGGAAGGGCGGGCTGATTATATTCCTGTATTTTTGAGTGAAATACCCGATATGATTCGCCAAAAAGTAGTGCCTATTAATGTGGCTTTGATTACGGTTTCGCCGCCTGATAAAAACGGTTATGTCTCTCTCGGCACGTCAGTAGATACCACTTTAGCAGCTGTTCAGACGGCAAAAGTGGTGATAGCTCAAGCCAATAAATACATGCCACGCACTTTTGGCGATTCCACTTTGCACATTCGAGACATTGATTTTTTGGTGGAATACGATGAGCCATTGCCAGTAGTCAAGATTGAGTCTATAACTGAAGTTGAAAATTTAATCGGGCAATTTGTCGCCGAATTAGTACCTGATGGAGCAACCCTTCAAATGGGCATCGGATCAATTCCCAATGCGGTGCTTCAAAATCTCTCCAACCATAAGCATCTCGGCATCCATACCGAAATGTTTTCCGATGGCTTATTGCCGCTGTTAGAAAGTGGCGTTGTTGACAACAGTAAGAAGAAATTACTGAGGGGTCGGACGGTTGCCACCTTTTTGATGGGTTCTGAAAAACTCTATAATTTCGTAGATGATAACCCCAGTATTCAAATGAAAACGGTGGATTATGTCAATAATATGCGCAATATTGCTAAAAACCCTAAGGTTGTCGGCATCAATAGTGCCATTGAAATTGACCTAACGGGTCAGGTTTGTGCGGACTCGATTGGAATGCAAATATATTCTGGCGTTGGCGGTCAGATAGATTTTATGCGCGGTGCGGCAATGTCGGAAGGGGGTAAACCTATTATTGCGCTCTCATCTCGCACATCCAAAGGCATTCCCAAGATAGTACCAGCGTTGAAAGTAGGCGCAGGCGTGGTGTCCACCCGGGCGAATGTGCATTATGTCATATCAGAATATGGGATAGCATATTTATATGGTAAAAGTTTGAAACAAAGGGCTAAAGCATTGATTGACCTCGCCCATCCTGACGATAGAGAAATGCTTGAAAAAGCCGCTTTCGCTCGCTGGCACGGTCATTTTGTAGAAGTTTAATCACCTAAAAATAACTAATTCATGGCTTATAAAGATTATTATAAAATACTCGGCGTCGATAAAACAGCTTCAACGGATGACATTAAAAAGGCGTTTCGCAAGATGGCTATCAAGCATCATCCTGATAAAAATCCGAATGATAAAGTCGCTGAAGAGAAATTTAAAGAAATAAATGAAGCCAACGAAGTCTTATCGAATGCTGATAAACGCAAACGCTACGACGAGTTTGGCGAAAATTGGGAATATTTCGATAAAGGCGCCGGCAATCGTCAGCAGCAGCAAGGTAGAAGTAGCGGCGGCGGCGGACAACAGTATAATTTTACTGCCGAAGACTTTGCCGATGATGACCACTATAAAGATATTTTTGAGAAGTATTTTGGCGGCAGCTTCGGTGGTTTTGGCGGTCAACGGTCTACTACCAATCACACAGCGCGAGGGGCGAGCTACGAAGCTGAATTACAGATTTTGTTAGCCGATTCTTTTCATGGTGTCAAACGCATTTTAGAACTTGAAAATCAACAAATTGCCGTAACACTCAAGCGCGGCATCCGAGACGGTCAGAAGATTCGTATTCCTGAAAAAGGTGGGCGCGGCTTGAATGGTGGTAAAAACGGGGATTTATTTGTCACGATTCGCCTTGTCCACGACCCATTTGTTGAGCGCAATGGCGATGATTTGACCGTCAGTTTGAACGTCGATATATACACGGCTTTACTCGGTGGCAAGATTAATCTCAAAACTTTTCATGGCGTAAAAAGCATCACTATTAAAGAAGGAACAGAGAACGGCAGCTCCTTGAGACTGAGGGGTATCGGCATGCCTAAATATGAAAATCCGACAGAATTTGGCGATTTATACGTTAAAATCAATATCACTTTGCCTAAAAACCTGACCGAAGAGGAAAAATCCCTTTTCAAACAATTAGCAGAAATGAGACAGAAACAGGGGGTAAATTAGATATTGAGATATTGGGATATTGAGATAGTATCCCAATATCCCAATATCTCAATATCTCAATATCTAATAAAAATCAACGGCTATGTTAAAAATATATGATTACCTCGATGAAGTGTTAGCAACGCAACAAATTCGGCAGGCGCGCCATCATCAAAAATTGGAATATTACGCGAGTGATATTATGGAACGCATGGGCGATATATCGGCTGAGGATTTCGCTGATACCCTCTTTCGGACGTTCAAAATATGCTCGGCTTTGGAAATTCCCATCAATGATAATTTTAAAAAAATCTATCGCTATGATGGTGAAAAGATGATAACAGATTGGCAATTATCGCCTTTGGCTTGTTATCTTTTGATGATGAATGGCAATCCGATGAACCCCTCAGTAGCAAAGGTGCAATTGTATGCCGCGTTTCATTCTAAGTGATTTCAAACCATTTTAAACTTCTACAGTTTTCCATTTTCCTTTTTATGAGTGAAATACTGAGGGGTATTCAGAGCAGCCTTTTAGGTTCATCTTCACTTTTTTTCAATAATTGAGCAAATCCGCTTCAGAAGCATAATACAGAGATTCAGATTGAGTACTCTGAATTTTATCAGGAATCAAATGCATTTTTATAGCATCAGCGTGGATTTTATAGTTCACTTTGGCAAGCGTGCGCCTGATGTCCCATGCTATACTTTCCTTTTGCTCAATTGCTTCTTGCTTTTTAAGGCGTTGAAATTCTTTTGAAATATAAAGTTGAAATGTAGGTGATAACCATAAACAAAAATGAAAAGCTATGTCAGGATGGGCATAAGTACCCCCATAACGACCTGAACTTGACTTAATTCCGATAGCATTGGTCATGTCAATCCATTTTTTGGCTGATAACAAAAAACGATTAACACCTGCCTGTTCTTTAATTCCATGTAATTGCATGGAATTAAAATCTGGATTATGCAGCAATTCCCAAGTACCTAAATATTCGATAGTATTTTGGTTTCTTAACCAATTTTCAATATGCCTACCACTACCATCAAATTTTTGGTCAATGTCTGTCAAAGAAATATAATCATCAGCTCCTTGCACAGGTAATAATGAAATAGCGACCTCTTGGACAAGTACGGTTTTCTTAGCCATGTCTATAATGTGTTTTCATAGTGAAAAATAAATTTTATTGTTTCAAAGGTAAATGTTTTTGAGAAAAATAGGCTTTTATCGCTGAAATACTGAGGGGGTACTTTATATTTACAAAAAAATATAAAGCAATGAAAATGAGACCATTTCTATTAATAATGCTCTGCACAAGCCTTTTGGCAATAAATGCCAAAAGCCAATCTTTCAACAATCTACCCGTTACCACCCAAAAGCCGCCTCTGCACGGTAAACATTGGATGGCGATTACGGGCAAACCCTTAGCAGCTACGGCGGGCGCGATGATTTTTACCAAAGGTGGCAATGCCGTTGATGCCGGCTGTGCGATGTTGGCAGCGACTTGCACCATGTGGGATGTATTGAGTTGGGGCGGTGAAACGCAAGCCTTGATTTATAATCCTAAAACAAAAAAAGTCATTGCCATTAATGCCTTAGGCGTAGCACCAACGGGCGCAACGGCTGATTTTTATAAAAATAAAGGGATGAAATACCCGCCTGAATTTGGTCCTTTGGCAGCCGTCACACCGGGTACGCCGGGCGGTTTGATGACCATGTTGGCAGAATATGGCACCATGAGTTTGAAAGAAGTTTTAGCCCCAGCCATGCAAATGGCAGAAGGTTATCCGATTGAAACGCAAACCGCTAATGCGATTGAGCGCGGAAAAGAACAAATCAAGCAGTGGCCCTATTCAAAAAAGGTGTTTTTACCGCATTTAGGTGAAAAACGTGAAGCTCCAGATGGGGGTGAAATCTTCGTTCAAAAAGATTTATTGGCTACTTTACAAAAATTGGTGAATGCTGAACAGCAAGCGTTGGCTAAAGGAAAATCTCGAAAAGAAGCCATTTATGCCGCTTATGACCTGTTTTACAAGGGCGAAATTGCCAAAGAGTTTTCAAGAGGCTGTCGTGAGCAAGGCGGTTTGATAACTGAGGAGGATTTAGCCAATTGGAAAGTGAAAATAGAAGAGCCGATGGTGACCAATTATAAAGGCATTGATGTCTATAAATTGCAACAATGGACTCAAGGTCCAGCCATGCTTCAAACTTTGAATATCCTCGAAAATTTTGATTTGAAAAGTATGGGTTATAACTCTACGCGCTATATTCATACGCTCTACCAAGCTATGAATTTGGCTTTTGCTGATCGCGATTTTTATTATGGCGACCCTGCTTTTGCAGCCAATAAGCAGCCGATGAAGGGTTTACTCTCAAAAGAATATGCTAAAGAGCGCAGCAAATTGATTAAAGCCGATATGAATGACACTAAAGCCGGACCCGGCGACCCCTACCCTTTTGAATCAAAAGTGAATCCGTTTACAGATGTTTTGAAAAATTGGGGCAATGCCAGCGTCGAGCCAAAAGCGAATGCCCCCCTCAGTAATCAGTTCTTACAAGAGTTTATGGCAGGTACAACATCGGTAGAAGCCACTGATGAAGAAGGTTGGGTAGTATCTATTACGCCAAGCGGTGGTTGGGTGCCGGCTTGCATTGCGGGCAATACGGGCGTGGGCATGAGTCAGCGGATGCAATCTTTTGTTACAGACCCAAAGGAAAGCCCTTTCAATGTCGTAGAGCCTGGCAAACGTCCGCGTGTGACGTTGACACCGAGCCTTGCTTTGAAAGACGGTAAGCCTTATCTCTCGTTTGCCAAGCAAGCGGGCGATGAGCAAGACCAATTATTGCTACAATTTTTCTTAAACGTCAATGAATTTAATATGACGGTGCAAGAGGCTTGCGAAGCCCCAAGTTTTAAGACTTTCCAAATGTATTCAAGCTTTGGTAAGCATGAAAAAAGCATTGGCGGACTGACTTTGAATGAACAAACGCCTTCTTATGTCCGCAGAGACCTTAGCCGAATGGGTTATAAATTAACCTTTCAAGAGCGCACCAGCGGGCCCATTAATGCCATTTATTTCGATTGGAAACATGGTAGTTTTTGGGGTGGTTCGAGCAATCATGGCGAGGATTATGGGATTGGCTGGTAGGTTTATTTGAATTAGGATTGGTAGGATTTTAAGGATGTAATAGGATGGGGTTGCGCACGCTCACATCCTATTACATCCTTAAAATCCTACCAATCCTAATTCAAATA
>JAYUUR010000445.1:0-9480 GCA_043754475.1 Saprospiraceae bacterium
AAGATTTAGCAAAAGATGTTTTAGAAATTATTACCGTTTTTTCTGCTCGATTATATGGCAGTCGAAGCCATAAAAACAAAGCAATTTTAGAACAATTAAAAGAGGTAGCAACAAAAATATGAAATCCATAAAGATAAGATTAGAACTCAATAACAAGCAAAAAAGCTATGCAATGCAACATTGCGGCGTGGCTCGTCACGCTTGGAATTGGGGTCTTTCCATCTGTAAGGATTCATTAGAAAATAAGGTTAAAGTTCCGAGTGCTATTGATTTGCATAAGTTGCTTGTTAGGGATGTGAAAAGCGTCAATAATTGGTACTACGATGTCAGCAAAAGCAGCCCACAACAGGCACTAAGAGAATTAAGCACGGCATTTGATAGGCTTTTTAAAAAGAAGTCAAAGTTCCCTAAATTCAAGAAAAAAGGCAAAAAAGACAGCTTTTACCTTGAAGGTGCAATTAAAACCAACGGCAATAAAATCAAAGTACCAAAGTTCGGGTGGCTTAAATGCAGTGAAATATTGCCTCAATCCGATATTAAAAACGTAGTCATAAGCCGTACAGCCGATGATTGGTTTATTGCTTTCAAAGTGCCTTTTACCCCCTCAGTATCCCAAAACCAATTTGGTACAGTAGGCGTAGATTTAGGCATTAAAACGCTCGCAACGCTCAGTACAGGTGTGATTTTTGAAAACAAACGCCCGTACAAAAAGGCAAAAAGAAGATTAAAGTTAGCGCAGCGACAAATGAGCAAAAAGTTTGTGAAAGATGCTAAAAAACAAAGTAATAACTATAAAAAAGCTGTTGCAAAAGTTGCAAAGATTCATCAAAAAGTTGCCAATGTTCGCAAAGATTCCATTCACAAATTGACTACCTATTTGAGTAAGAACCACACTGAAATAGTAATTGAAGATTTGAACGTGAAAGGCATGAGCAAGAACCATAAATTAGCATCGGCTATTTTAGACGGTGGTTTTTATGAGTTTCGCAGACAATTAGAATACAAGTCAAATTGGTACGGGTCAAAATTAACCGTTGTGGATAGATGGTTTCCGAGTTCAAAAACATGCAGTTCTTGTAACGAAGTCAAGAAAACTTTAAAATTAAGCGAACGAATATTCAAATGCAACGTTTGCGGATTCTCTGCGGATAGAGACGCAAACGCTGCTGAAAATCTAAATAAAAAGGCGGTGAGTTACACCGGTTCTGCTTGTGGAGAGTCAAACAAACAAAGAATCTTAGATTCTGCGGACTCAGTGAAACAAGAAGTAAACAGCAAAGTACAACTTTGTGTAAGTTTTGCATAACGGATTAAACGACATCAAAAACATCGGTCAAATCAATGTCTAAATCTTGAAAAGTGGGCACTTTAATAATGTCGGTTGAAGCATAAATATTTTCTAAAACGTATTTTTTCTGTTCATTGAGTATATAAACAATAACGGTTTGGTCTTGTGGATGCACAATCCAATATTCGGGAACTTCAGCAAATTCATAGACTTCTTTTTTATCTTTTAAGTCTTTTGAACCCGTTGAAGGTGAAAGTATTTCGACAATCAAATCGGGTGCACCATCACAACCTTTATCATCAATTTTGGACATATCGCATACGATTGTCAAATCAGGTTGAACGACTGTATAAATGCTTTTATCATTCACTTTACGGTAGTGCAATGGTTTGGGTAGGCGCACATCAAAAGGTGGATGATAGACTCTACAAGGTTTTTTGTATAAGTAATTGGCAAAAAGGCGATGCAAATTGCTTGATGTCCTCTGATGTTTTTCAGAAGGCATTGCCATTTTAGATAGTTTGCCTTTAATGATTTCTACCCGTTCTTTAAATTGCCAAGTCAAATAATCGGCAAAAGTATAGACAGCATTAGGGTCTAAATCTTCAAATTTTGTAACCATTTTTATGATTTTTAAAATCAAATTTACAATAAAATGATTGCTTTTTTGTAAAATGAAATGAAAAGCGGTTAAAAAGTAAGGTAAGCACCCCCTCAGTAATTTTGCTTAAAAATGATTGCTTTTGAAAAATTGAAAAAATGAACAATTATTGGTTTTGTTTTTTGCAATTTTGTTTGTGTTTTTGATTACTATTTTTAATAAAATTAACATCATGGAACAATATAACCGAGTTATCCTTTTTCAAGAAAAACAAATTCGCCATGTATGGCACGAAGAAGAATGGTGGTTTTCAATCACTGATATTATTGAGGTTTTAACGGGTAGTCCACGACCAAGAAAATACTGGAATGCTTTGAAAACAAAATTATTAGCAGAAGAATATATGCAGTTGTCCCAAGATATGGGACAACTGAAAATGCAGTCTGCAGATGGAAAAACCTATAAAACGGATACTGCAAAAACGCAAACTATTTTGAGATTGATTATGTCTATCCCATCTCAACAATTCTATATTTGGAAATAAGTGGTCTTTTTTGGCACTTATTTCCAAATATAACCTTCAATTTGGAAATAAGTCTGTATTCGGCGACAGCCTCTCACTGAATTATAATAAATGAATTTCATTGCAACTACAAGTGCGTGATTTATATCGAAAATTAAATTAAATAGCATCATGCTGTGTCGAGTGTGAAATTATAAAAGAATAAAAAATGACTAAAAGGGAGTACATTATTCGACAGATTAGTAAGACCAATAAAAAGAACTACAAAAACTATGTGGTCACAGGTATTTGGCATTTGTTGGCAGATATGAATATAAAATTTACGACGCAGCAATATGTTTTAAGACCTAATGGATTTGCCCTGACTGATATATTTTTCCCTCAGATTAATTTTCATATTGAAATAGATGAACCGCATCATATGCGGAATATTGAAAATGATTTGACAAGAGAGACAGATATAATTGACGCAACAAATCATTCATTGAAAAGAATTAAAATAACGGATGATTTGGATAATATAAATTGCCAAATTCGAGAGATTGTCAATGAAATTCTAAGCTTAATAAATGATTTAAAACAGGAAAATACGTTTGAAGATTGGGATTTTGATAAGGAATTTGACCCCAATTATTATAAAAGTAAAGGAAAAATAACAGTAGATGAAGGGGCAATATTTAAGCAGATAGCTCATGCTTGTAATTGTTTTGGTCATAATTACAATGGATTTCAAAAAGCAATGACTATTAATAATCTTGATAAATCCCAACATTTATGGTTTCCTAAATTGTATGAAAATAATGATTGGGATAATAAAATCTCAAAGGATGGCTTACAAATAACATCATTATGTAAAATACCAAATCAAAGAACTAAGTATCTTGATAAAATTATGAATGAAGAAACTGAACGGATTACGTTTCCAAGAGTTAGAGATAATTTAGGTTTTGTTTTTTATAGGTTTAAAGGAATATTCAAAATTGATAAAGAATTGAGTAGTTTAGAAACTGGAGTTATTTTCAAAAGAATAAAAACCGAGGCTTTCACAGGTTGATGTCCCCCTCAGTATTTCAGGCATTATATTACTCAACTAAATATTGAACTGACGGAGCAGAATTAAAATTAAGCTACACCGTCAGTCCAAAAAAGAGTTTATACTGCTTTTTTCAACTCAAACCAAGTCCAAACAGCCGTAGCAATATCGATACCTGCAAAAAGAATGAGCGATGATTTGGCTTGACCTGATAGCACTAAAAGTACAAATCCAGTGCCTACAAATAAACGTGACCACATGGTAGCGCGCACTACATCGGTATTATTTTGCTTGCTGACAGCATAGTAAACAATAGCGAGAGATAAGACAACAACGCCTAAAACCTTAATCCAGATTTCGGTAGTGGGTTCAAATCCAAACATACCGAGCAGCATATTGGGAACAAAAATGAGTTGAAGACCCGTCAAAAGCACATAAACCGCTTGGACAGTCAGCGAGAGATAGTTTTTCGATTGCATGATTGTACTTGTTTAAAATTTGATTGAAAGGATTTAATATTACCTGACAAAGCTAAAAAATAAAAGACTATTGAAGTGAATATTTTAAATTAGCTTGGAAAGCACCCCCTCAGTATATTGACCCTATTTTATAATAATTTAAGTATTTTTGTTGAAAAAGCAAATAATATTTATTCATATTCAAAAACGAAAAACAACATGACAAATCTAAAAAGGCGCATCAGCGTAGCAATTTTTATGGTATGGGCAATCTCTCTTTTTGCTCAAAAAAATCCCAATGCAGCATTAAAAGTCCAAATGGACAAAGCTGCTCAAAGCATCGAAAGCAAGATTGTGGCTTGGCGACGTGACTTTCATCAAAACCCTGAGCTATCCAATCGGGAAACTCGCACGGCGGGCATTATTGCGGCGCACCTTAAATCGTTGGGTTTAGAAGTCCGAACAGGTATTGCCAAAACAGGGGTTGTCGGCATTTTAAAAGGTGGAAAAGCAGGACCTACTATTGCTTTACGAGCAGATATTGACGCCTTACCTGTCACCGAGCGCACTGACGTGCCCTTCAAATCCAAAGTCCGCACCACCTTCAACGGCATAGAAACAGGCGCGATGCACGCTTGCGGACACGATTGCCACACGGCTATTTTGATGGGCGCAGCCGAAGTATTAACCCAATTTCAGAAAGACTTAGCTGGCACAATCGTCTTTATTTTTCAACCTGCCGAAGAAGGCGCACCCAAAGGTGAAACAGGCGGCGCAGGCGATATGATAAAAGAGGGTGTTTTGGACAATCCGAAAGTAGAAACGATTTTCGGCTTACACATGGCAGCGCAATTGCCTGTAGGTACACTCGCTTACCGGTCGGGCGGCACTCAAGCGAGTTCGGATAGGTTTACAATTATCATCAAAGGTAAACAAACGCACGGTGCGATGCCCTGGGGCGGCATTGATCCGATTGTGATTGGCTCACAAATCGTTATGGGCTTGCAAACGGTAGTCAGTCGCATGACACCCTTGACGGAGTCGCCTGCGGTAATTTCGGTCGGCATGTTTCAATCGGGTATTCGTGAAAATATTATTCCAGAAGAAGCAAAATTGATAGGCACTATTCGAGTGCTCGACCCTAAAATTCAAAAGCAAGTGCATGAAAATATGCGCCGCATGGTGACAAATATTGCCGAAGCATCTGGTACAACAGCGGAAATTAATATCGAAATCGGCAATCCTGTCACTTACAACAATCCCGAATTAACTCGAAAAATGTACCCTACTTTGGAAGAAACAGCAGGAGAAGCCAACGTTCGAGTGGCTCTACCCACAACAGCCGCAGAAGATTTTGCCAAATATCAAGAGAAAATCCCCGGGCTATTTTTCGCATTGGGTGGCATGGCGAAAGACAAAGCAGCCGTGGAAACAGCACCGCATCATACGCCCGATTTTTATATAGACGAAAGCGGTTTTGTTTTAGGGGTTAAAACGTTTTGCCATTTGGTGGTGGATTATGCGGATAAAAAATAACAGGTTAAAAGAATAAAAACATTGAGCAACTTGCTATAAGTAGGTTTTGAAATATAAATATAGATTATTGATAATCAATTAGTTACAAGTATAAGTTTATTTACTCAGGCAATTTATCTTGCTCTACATTATCAGTCGACTTTAAAAAATTTTGAGCGGATACCACCTTTTCACCTGTCAGTTTTTCAAGTCTCTTTCGAGCACTACCGGCAAATTCACCGCCTTTTTGAGCGGCGTCATGGTTCTCATTAAAGCCTTGAGCATCGTCTTTTTCTGCTAACATTCGAGTGGATTCTTCGCCCAATGCAGTAAAAATCAACTCGATGCGGGTCATGTGGTCTCTCAGGTTTTCTTTGCTCAAACCTTTCACTTGGCTGTGTTCGGACGGTGTAAGTCCGAAAGTGCCTTTGGCAATAGTGGCAGTGAGTATTGAAAATTCATGACCTTCTGCAACACCTCTGTTTTTCCATTCATCGGTCAGTTCTTTACGGGTATCAATGGATTGGATGCGTTGAGTAATCCAATCTTCGGGATAGCCTTTAGCGCGGTAAAGTTCAGCTTGTCGGGCAGTCAATAATTCAGGGTCATTAGTTTCGTCAATCGCTTGTTTGCCAAGGCTTGCCAACCACATTTTGAAAGGCTCGGCTTTGGGAGAAGGGACGGATTGGATAATGCGCAGCACCCCCTCAGTATTGGCGCAATCTGTAAGGCGCATTTTGCTATCAGAAGCCAATAATTTGAAACGCCGACAAAGTGTCGGCATTTGAGGCTCACGTCTTTTCATCGTTGTCCAATAATCGCGGGGGCTAATACTGTTCGTCAGCACTTCTATTATATCCACAACAGAAAACCAGATATGTCCTTCAAATTCAATTTGGCGAATTTGTTTTTCTTCAAAAATGGCTATTTTATTTTCCATTTAAAATTTTTTTGTTTAATTTTAAAACAAAAATAACAAATTTTTAAAACAAAAAATATATTTCTGTAAAATTATAAGCTTTAAATATTTTCTCAACTTGATTGTATTGATATGTTCTATTTTTCTAAATTAAAATCATACTTTTATTGAGTAATATTGAGTAAAAACGAAAAACAATGAAATACGTTATCGGATTGGATTATGGCACTGACTCGGTGCGGGCTTTGGTGGTCAATGCTGCGAATGGAGAGGAAGTGTCAACGCATGTGCATTATTACGCCCGTTGGAAAAAAGGCTTGTATTGCGACCCCTCAGTATCGCAATATCGGCAGCATCCCTTGGATTATCTCGAAGGTTTGGAGGTGTCTATCAAGCAGGCTTTGAAAAAAGCAGGGCGCGAAGTGGCTCAAAATGTAGTCGGTATTTCAGTAGATACAACAGGTTCAACGCCCATTGCAGTGGATAAAAATGGCACACCCCTCAGTCTGCTGCCTGGATTTTCAGAGAATCCAAACGCCATGTTTATCCTTTGGAAAGACCATACAGCCAATCAAGAAGCATTGGAAATCAATAACTTAGCGCATAATTGGTCTATTGATTTTACAAAATACGTAGGTGGTATTTATAGCTCCGAATGGTTTTGGGCAAAAATTCTCCGCACCTTGCGGGTTGATGAAAAAGTACGCGAAGCCGCCTTTTCATGGATGGAACATTGCGATTGGGTATCTGCTGAATTGACAGGCAATACCGACCCCCTCAGTATAAAACGCTCTCGCTGTGCCGCTGGGCATAAAGCGATGTGGCATGAAGCCTTCGAAGGGCTGCCGAGTGAAGATTTTTTAACAAAACTCGACCCATTACTGAGGGGTCTGCGCAGCCGCCTTTTTAGAGAAACACATACTGCCGATTTGCCAATGGGCAAAATATCTAAGCAATGGGCTAAAAAATTAGGGCTTTCGCCTGATGTCATTATTGGCGTGGGGGCTTTCGATGCACACATGGGCGCAGTGGGCGCGCATATTACGCCTTACACGTTCGTGCGCGTGATGGGTACTTCTACTTGTGATATGTTGATTGCTCCAAATGAGGAAGTCGGTCATTTGCTCATCAAAGGCATTTGTGGACAAGTGGATGGCTCTATTTTGCCGAATATGCTGGGCATGGAGGCGGGTCAATCTGCTTTTGGGGATGTGTATGCGTGGTTTCAAAAAGTGTTGAGTTTTCCTTTAAATGAATTGTTAAATGAAAAACAAGCGGCTGCATTATCGGCTCAAATCATTCCCAAACTCAGTGAAAAAGCGGCGCAACTACCCCTCAGTACAAACGACCCCGTAGCCCTCGACTGGTTCAACGGACGCCGCACGCCCGATGCCAATCACACTTTGACAGGGGCGATTATGGGTTTAAATTTAAGTAGTGATGCGCCTAAAATTTTTAAAGCATTGGTAGAAGCCACCGCTTTCGGTTCAAAAGCCATTGTTGACCGCTTTATTACTGAGGGGGTCAAAATAGAGCGCGTTGTGGCGATTGGTGGGGTAGCGAAAAAGTCGCCTTTTGTTATGCAAATTCTTTGTGATGTGCTTCAAATTCCTATAAAAGTGGTCAAATCTGAACAGGCTTGTGCGTTAGGTGCAGCGATGTGTGCAGCCACAGCAGCTGGTATTTATCCGACAATGGAAGCGGCACAAGTGGCGATGTCGTCGGGTTTTGATACGGAATATATGCCGAATGAAGGCAAGGCAGGGATTTATGGAAAATTGTATGAAAGGTATTTGGCTTTGGGTGGCTTTGTAGAAAATAAGCATTAATTTTCAAAAAAATTAGTGAAACCTTTAGCTATTAAACCTTTTTTCAACATCTTTAAGAAACCAATCTTTATTCTCTTGCCACCATTTTTCTTGAATTTCTTCAGCAAGCTCAGTGGCTTGTTTTTCAGTCATAGCATTATTTTGAGTTAATTCTCTAAACTTAACCAATTGAATGAGTTTTTGAACCATTCTGTCAGTAATTAAGTCTTTTGGAATGTTTAATGTAAAAACATCATCTTGACGAATTAAAGTTGTCATATCTTTTATGATTTAAATTTTAAACAAAAATAAGCCTTTTTCAAGAGAATACAACGAACATATAATTTTAATCTTTACAACAACTACCTTTGATAATCAATTTTCAATCATTAAGAGTCTTAGGCGGTTCATCTGAGTTGTCTATTTTATTTAAAAAATTTTGAGACGAAACGACCTTAACATTGTCTGTTTTCTCGAAACTTTTGCGTGCATTACCAGCCATTTTGCCGCCCCTTTGCGCGACTTCATGGTTTTCATTGAAACCTTGGGCATCTTCCTGTACGGCAATCGTGCGCGTCGCTTCTTCGCCGAGCATGGTGAAGATAAGTTCAAGACTGGTCATGTGATCGCGAAGATTTTGTTTTTCTAAGCCTTTATATTGGGCGTGCTCTGTAGGCGATAAGCCAAAAGTGGCTTTTGCAATTTCAGCGGTGAGAATAGCATACTCTCGACCTTCTTTAACGTTGCGATTTTTCCATGCATCAGTGAGTTGTTTGCGAATATCAATACTTTTGAGGCGAGTGTCAATCCATTCATCTGTATAACCTTTGGCTCGATAAATTTCGCGGATGCGTTCGATGCCGAGTTCAGGATTTTCTATTTCTTGAATATGTTGTTCGCCAACTTGCGCCAACCACAATTTAAAAGGTTCTGCTTTTGGAGATGGAATAGACATAATAATGCGGAGCAAATTTTGCCGATTAATGCAATTCATGCGCTGTTTACCCCCCTCAGTATCAACAGAAAGGGGGGTGACAATTTGTCCCCACCCTTTATTAATTTCGGGGTCGCGTTTACGGAGTTTTTTCAAATAGTCTGTTGGATTATTAGAATCGGTCAAAATTTGAATAACATCTGTTATTACAAAATACCATTCCTCTTGGTATTGAACACGACGAATTTTCTTCTCTTGAAAAATTGAAATTGAATTATTTTGTTTCATAACATTATTTTTTATTACTGAAAACTCCGAAGATTTTTTAAAGCCATAGCAAAAGGGTTAAAACAGGTATTTTTGCAAGGAAAACACATGAAATGCTAATTGAAAAATCCTGT
>JAYUUR010000446.1:0-3159 GCA_043754475.1 Saprospiraceae bacterium
GGTAAGTTCAAATATTATTTGAAAGGCATTTCCATCAATTGTATTCTTAAAGATGTGAATGGTTTTATTTGGTTAGGCACTGACTATGGGCTGTATAAATATGATGTGGAAGCCGATAAATTCATGCCTTTCAAAGTGGCTTATGGGCAGACAATATCCGTGAGAGTAGAAGATATTCAAGAAGATGAGCGCAAAAACCTTTGGATTGGCTCTCAAAATGCGCTTTTTAGAATCAATCCGACAAGAGATTTTATTAAAATATTAGGGGCTGAAGATGGTATCGTAGTCGGTGAACAATGCGAACGCGGCTTTGGCATTCAAGGCGAAATTTTATTCATAGAAGGCAAGGGATATTACTCCATTACTGAGGGGGATGTCAGAGGTAATCCATTTCCACCTCAAATTATCATCAGCGACCTTCAAATTGGTGGGCAATCTATGAACAATGGCGAACGTCAAAATCAGCCATTTTCAGATGATAAAGAAATGGTTTTGAGTTACAATCAAAATGTTTTTTCTTTCAATATTGTCCCTATTCATTACTCCAATTCAATAGATAATCAAGTGCTTTTTCAACTTGAAAATTATGATACGGAATGGCGAACGACTGATGGTGAAAAGAGGGCTTCCTATATCAATGTGCCGCCGGGAGAGTATATTTTTAAAGTCAAGGCATTTAACAGTTCAGGGCTGTGGTTTGAAAATAAATACCTTATCACTATCACACCGCCTTGGTGGAAAACTTGGTGGGCATATTTGATGTATGCAGCGGCTTTATTGCTGGCGATTAGAGCCTATATTCGTTATCGGTCGCGTATATTGAAAGAGGAAAATGCGCTTTTGGAACAACGAGTCAATCAAAGAACCAATGAATTGGCTCAAAAATCAACGGAATTAGAGAAATCTCTAACAGAATTGAAAGCCACTCAAACCCAACTCATTCAATCCGAAAAACTGGCTTCGTTGGGTGAATTGACTGCGGGCATTGCTCATGAAATTCAAAACCCCTTAAATTTTGTCAATAACTTCTCGGAATTGAGTATCGAATTAGCCCATGAATTGAAGGATGAAATTAAAAAATCGGATAAAAACTGGACTTTAATTGAGGATTTAACAAACGATTTGACTCAAAACCAAGAGAAAATCAACCATCATGGCAAACGTGCGAGCAATATCGTGAAAGGTATGCTTGAACACTCCCGTGCGAGTACAGGCGTAAAGGAATTGACGGATATTAACAAATTGGCTGATGAATATTTGAGGTTGTCATATCATGGTTTAAGAGCAAAGGATAAGAATTTCAACGCTGATTATGAATTGATTGTAGATGAAAACTTGCCTAAAATTGAAGTCATTCCGCAGGATATTGGAAGGGTTTTATTGAATTTGATTAATAATGCGTTTTATGCAGTCAATCAGCGCAAACAACTTTCAAATGATGAAAACTATACCCCCTCAGTATCAGTCACGACAAAACAGTTGGAAAAGGCAATTGAAATACGAGTCAAAGACAACGGTACGGGTATGCCCGAAGGTGTACGCACCAAAGTCTTCCAACCTTTTTTCACCACAAAACCGACGGGGCAGGGGACTGGCTTAGGGCTTTCATTAGCTTATGATATTGTGACGAAAGGGCATGGTGGGACATTGGAAGTGGTGAGTACTGAGGGGGTGGGGACTGAGTTTATAGTGCATTTGCCCATTTGAACACTACTCAAAAATATTATTCTTTTTGTGGAATGTATTCCATAAAAAATATGCTTTTTATGGAATTAACACTAATTTTGTATTAAATTAAGAATGATGATACAAAGAATACTTCAAAAAAGATTGGAACAACGGATAGATTATAGAAAAGCTCTTATCATCTTTGGTCCACGCCAAGTTGGGAAAACCACTTTAGCAAAAGCATTTGCCAATAATTTGAAAGAAGAATTTGAGTATTTTAATGGCGATAGTGCTATAACAAAATCTTTATGGAAAATAGACAATATTGAAGCACTCAAACAAAGTTTTGGCAGAAAAAAAGTTGTTATACTCGATGAAGCTCAAATGATAGAGCAAGTGGGTTTAATATGCAAACTGCTTATTGACGCTGAATTGGGTATTCAATTTATCATAACGGGTTCGTCTTCGCTGACGATTGCTGATAAAACCCAAGAGGCATTAACAGGGCGCAAATGGGAATATTATTTATATCCAATCAGTAGTGCCGAATTAATGGAGTATCAAGGTGTTCTGCAATTCTTAGAACTCCTTCCGCAATATTTGCTTTATGGCATGTATCCCGAAGTCGTCACGAATATATTGGATGCTAAAGAAATCCTCACAAACATTACCACCAGTTATTTATACAAAGATGTATTGGCATTAGTGGGGCTAAAGAGGCCTCAATTATTGGAGAAAATTTTGAAAGCCTTAGCCCTGCAAGTAGGCAATGAAGTGTCGCTTAATGAGTTAGCCGGGTTGGTTTCGGCAGATATAAAAACGGTGGATAATTATATTTATCTTTTAGAACAAGTTTTTGTCGTTTTTAGGTTGGGTACTATCAGTAAAAACGAGCGCAATGAAATAAGCACAAAAAAGAAGATTTATTTTTATGACAACGGTATCAGAAATGCCGTCATTGGCAATTTTGCGCCCCTCCCCACAAGGCAAGATGTGGGTGCATTATGGGAAAACTTTTTGATGACTGAACGGAAAAAATTGCTCAATTATAATGGCTTTCATGGGCGTACCTATTTTTGGCGCAATAAGCAACAAGCCGAAATTGATTATGTAGAAGAAATTGACGGCAAAGTTTACGCTTTTGAATTTAAGTGGAATCCTGCTGCTAAAACAAAATTTCCGCAAGCATTTATAGATAGCTACCAACCCGTAACAACACAAGTGATTCATCAAGAAAACTTTTGGCAGTGGTTGAATGAATATCCTTATTGAATATTGGCATGTATCAATTCTATAAAAACTAAGACAAATGAGATATTTAACCCTGATTTTTCTCCTTTTCCCCCTTTCTTCTTACACGCAACAAACCGATATTTTCCCCATTGACAGCCTTCCTACTGAGGGGGTGCTTCTGAACAAAGGTTGGAAATTCCACATAGGCGATAACCTTGATTGGGCGAAACCTGAGTTTGATGATTCGGCTTGGACACC
>JAYUUR010000447.1:0-9418 GCA_043754475.1 Saprospiraceae bacterium
GCGGTTGCGTCCGTCTGCGGCTATTAATTTCAAGGGTACGCAAAATGCGTACGGTTGTCCGCTTTCTTTTTCTGACCGCCTTTTTAAATCTGTCCAATATCGTTTAGGGGTAGGGCTATCGGTCAAAAATTCGATAATGTCAACAACTGAAAAATACTATTCTTCATTGTGCCATTCTTTTCTAATTTCTTTACCTTCAAAAGGAATAAGGTTTGATTTTTCCATCATAATAAATTGACAATTTTAAATCGAGTTAATTGAAGTTAATTGAAGTTAATTGAATGAATTTTTAAACAAAATAAGCATTTTTAAATTTAAAATCCTACATTTTGTTTAAATTAAAATGAAAAAAACATCAAATTAATTTCTTACAAATAATTGATAATCAATTGTTTACCCAATTCCTAATTACTAACTCCTAATTAATCAACCCTCTTCTTTTCTGCAAAATTTTATAAAAAGACCGCATCCTTATTTCTTCAAGCGATAAACCCGAGACGGTGGCTTCCGCTTCCGAAATCGCACCACAATTCAAAGCCCGTAAAAAATAATTCAACAAGCCTTGACCCGTTGCCGCATCGTCGAAAATATCGCCTGAAAGGGTGGCTTGGGCTGCTTTATCAACGAAATGACGCAATCTCAAAGCCGCATCTTCATAACTTTCAAGGAAAAAAGTATAAACAGCAGCATAGCGCATTGGCAATTGAGCAGGGTGCAAATCCCAACCTTGATACAAGCCGTTGATAAGCGAATGAGTGGTATGATGAAAGCCGATTTTCCAAGCATGATGCACCATTTCAGCATTTTCAGACAGTTGTTCTGCCGTCAAATTATCGCCTTTATGCTTAGGAACGGGCATTATATTGGTCGCCCCATCCGACAGCATAATGCCCGTAGAACCTAACGCAACCTTTGTCATGTGGTGTGCAAAATCGCAAACTGGGTGCGCCATTGTCTGATATTTGGCTGTAATACCTGCGCTGGCAGTATAGTCATAAGTGCCGAAATGAGCGGCGATGCAACGCCCTTCGCTGGCTCTGATAAACGACATTAAAGGATTGCGCCCTTCGGCATCCATAATAGTCTGCGTTTGCTCCACCATCGTTTCCATTTTCAAGGTTTTAGCAGGCAAATTGAAGGCTTTTTCAAATAATTCAAACAACTGAACCAATGCCTTTACTTGCTCAACAATCACCACTTTGGGCAACATAACAATAAAATTGTTAGGCAAAATTCCGCCTGTTTTTTCCAATAAAGTGGTCAAAAAAATGTCCAAAGTACGAATGCCTCGTGCTTTCAAATCCTCCGTAAAAGGTTTTATCCGAATGCCAATAAATGGTGGTAAAGACTTCAATTCCATACCTTTGGCTACTTCCAAAGCCGCTTGAACAGCTACCGCATCTTCCTCAGCATCGGGTCGGTTGCCAAAACCATCTTCAAAATCAATGCGAAAATCTTCCAGTGCTTCCAATTTTAATTTTTGAACCACCCGACTATAAACCGTATAAGCCAGCCAAGCGGAATGTTCGCGGCGGTTAGCTTCAGTCATAGCGTCGAGTTTTTGAGTCAAAAGCTGTATGGCATCCGCTTCATTGGGCAATAAATCATGCCCTGTCAAGCCTATAATTTTGGCTAAAACGGCAAAATTGGGCGCATAAGTTGTCAGATTTTTCAAAGCGGCTGTTGAAAAACGGGCGGCTGTATCATGAGCAAATAAATTCGCTCCGCCATAAACAGTATGCACAGGCTGCCGCGCTTCCGAATCGCCTTTGTAGATATTTTGATAGGCGATATTGGCTGTTTTAAGATTCGTTAGAATGGGATTTTTGAGGGCGTCGGTGAGGGTGAGTTTCATGGATAAAAGGTGTTTTTAATTTAAATTCATTTAACCCTTTCTGCTACAATTCCTTTTAGCACTTTTAGTACGCGAAAAATGTCAAAAATCTCAGTTGTCAAAGCGGAATAATCCCGACTGATAGCATATTCTTTACCTTCTAAAGTCATAAAATACCAATCTGCTCCTATCACATGACAACCATACATCGGCAATCCATTATTATTCAAGGCTTGCCCTGCGAGCATAGCAGCGAGGGCTTGTCCTGCGGGGTCGCCGTCAGGGTCAGTCATTTTCTTATATTCTTGAAAAGCGAAAAAAGGAATTTCAGGTTCTCTCCGTCCGGATGCCAAAAAACTATCAGGTCTGCCATACAGCCGCCAATCATCCACAAAAGCGTCAATTATACGGTCAGAAAATAGGTTAGATTTTTTATTTGAAAAATTTACAATTGTCATAACAGGCCCAATAAAGTAGCTATCCAATTCACCTTCATACCAGTCTCGCACATTGAATTTTAATAACTCCTGTAAGCGTAAAAGCCCTAAATGCTCATAATCGTCTATCTCCGCTTTTTCTGAAAGCCAACTATTAAGGCTTGGTAAATTTTCTACTTGATCTAAGCCGAACGTTTTTTCAAGCCAGTTTAATTTACACTCTCTAAAAGTTTTTTCCTGTTTCATTTTTTTAAATTTTAAGTAAAATTAGCCCTTTTTAAATAAAAATTAAGAGAAATATGGATTAAAATAATCAAACACTTTTTATAAAAATAAAGCTTTTATAAAAATATTTTATCCCCTAACTGCCCCGATAAGTCGAATAACCAAACGGATTCAAAAGTAACGGAACGTGATAATGCGCATTATCGTGAATATAAAATTGTATTTCAACCGTCGGGTAAAAGCCTTGTATGTTTTGACTTTTGAAATACCCCTCAGTATCAAACACCATTTTATAGATGCCCAATGCTAAAACCGTATTTTTTTCTAATAAATCGGACACCCGCCCGTCTGCATTCGTCGTGCCTTGCGCGAGGATTGCCCAAGAACCATCGGTTGCTTTTTGCTCCAATCGAACAGGCACATGAGCCGCAGGCTTACCGAGTGAAGTATCTAAAATATGGGTAGTAATCTGACTCATAGCAGTAATTTTTCCAATCTGATTTTTGTAATTTTATTTTGCTCCATCATGGCATTTATTATTTCCTCAACAGGCTCGTTGTCATAGCGTTCTTTCAAAGCAGACAGCATGTCATCTGCCGATTTACCCGTTGCAAAAATGATAAAAATAAAGCCGAATTTATTGAAATACAAATCATTATACATTTTTAATTCTTCCAATGTTTTATCAGAAGCCTCTTGCACGCGCCCTTGTTCGCCCGAAGTCCAAGTTGCCGTTGAAGCAAATTTCTCTTTCAAACTTGCCACATCACCTATGCGTGGATGATGCGTAAAAGCTTCCAACCAATCCTTTTTTTTACAGGAAAACCAAGCATTTTCTGCTTTTTCAAAAAGGTTAGAGCGGCTATTAAATGGTCGCAATGTTTCCATTTTCTGAACCCATGTTTTTGAACCACAACATTTAGTAAAATATGCCTCAAATACTGAGGGGGTCAATTTGTTGATTTCATCAAGTGTGAAAACGTCTTTTTCTATTGTCCCAAATAACCTCAAGCGGCTAATTCCACCGTCTGGAAAAATCGTCAATCGAACATGTGTAAAAGCCTGATGTGTCAATATTTCGCTTTCAAAATAATGCTCAGTATCTGCTTGCAATTTCATCTCAGGCAAAATGGGCATCCAAGTTACCCCCTTCCCGATAAGGTCGGGATTTCGTTCCTCAACAGTATTGGTTAATAAAATATCATTTTCAAGAGAAAAAACGCAGCCTTCAAGCATACATCTATCAGGATAATTACCTTTAAAATGACCAGTATCCACTACGATTTTATGAATAATGCCCTTGCGAGCCAAGCGTAAAATGAGCCAATCCCGATTATTGGGTGTGCGATTGCGCTTCGTTTCCCAACCATCGCCCATGTTGATGCCTCGATTGGGCATATTAATATTGTCTTTATGACTAAAATAATCGTCATTACAAGCAATGGCTTTACCGCCGTTTGTAGCGGCTGCTAAATCAATGATGTCGTCGGCAGCTACACCTTCCCAATTTTTATGGGCTTCGCCATAAACTTTCAAACGCGCCACACCACCATCAGGATAAATATGCAGCTTTAGATGCGTCCATTTCTCTCGACTCAGAATGTCATAAAAATTTTGACTCCCACCATTTAAAGACGATTTAGGTAAAATTTCAGTCCACACGACGATTTCGGATTGGGGATTGGGGATTTCGGATTCTGCTCGCTCCTCGCCGAAATCCGAAATCTGAAATCCGAAATTAGTGGCCTCAATGCTTGCAAAAAGAGGATAATTGCCTGTAAAATGGTTGGTATCAATGTCAACGCCATGAATAATCCCTTCTGCGCCCAATTGCACGATGCACCAATCATGCCCCTCCGTTCGCTTGCGGCGGCTTTCCCAACCGTCCATCCATTTGCCTCGATCGGTGTATTTATCGGCAATAAAAATACCGCGTCCCGGCTTCAAAAGGTTTTCTTTTTCAGCAAAAAAATCATCGCTGCAAGACAAAGCACGACCACCGAAACGCTCTGCGGCGAGGTCAGTCAATTGCGTAAATGCAGGGATATTGTCGGTTTTATTGGTCATTTTTGAAATAATATTGATGATTTATGACGATAAACCTATGAGGTTTTCAAAACCTCATAGGTTTGTTATTGCTCCAAACGTTAACTTCGTCTCAACGTACCCGTAATATAGCCAAAAGCATCGCCCGATACGAGGAAAACTTCATTTTTATTCTCCATTTCAAACGGTTTCATATTGACTAAAAGATAATGCAAATTGGGCATTTTTAAAGAAATTTCTATGACTTCATCTACATTTTTCAAAACCGTTTCACCCATAGCATAAAGCGTATGTTGTACTGAAAGGCTGTGATGATCGGCAAAAGATTTCAATAAGTGATGTCTAACATTGTTTCTAACTAATTGAAAATCAACGTTTTGTGTATTTTGATATTGCCATACCGATTCCATTTCAGTCGCCATAATACGGTCAGATGAAGGGGGTAGGGTAGTGAATTTATCAACAATATAGTCCTCAAACGCTGATTTTGTCGTCTTCAAAATCCGAACACCCCGAATGCCCGATTCAACCGCCACGCCCTCATGCGTCCGGCGAATCTTAGCCGTTTGTTGCTCATTGCCGCCGCCGATATAGGTGTGGGGTTCTGCCATTGAGTCATTGGTCATGCGCTCCCAACGCACCTGTACGAGGTCTACCGTAACGGCTGAAACTTGCGGATTGTGGCTTAAAAAATACTCCGTTAAGTACAAGCCAAAATCTTCAATCGTCGTCAAAGGATGCTCTTTGGCGAGGGCGAAAATGGTATTTTTCATCGTATCCGTTGGCAACACATTTTTATTGACCCCCTCAGTATAAACGATGTCAAAATCGCCTTCTAATTGAATATTGACGTGGATTTCCTTAAATTCGTGCTTGTCGGCGTGGCGGGTGATTTTACCCAAGCGCACCGCCGATTTGCCGTAACTATCTTGAACGAGTTCTATTTTCATTATTTTTAATTGAAAAAAAGAAACAAATGGATTTTGATAAAGCACTGTATTCCCGACGTGTCGTTACGTCCAAAGGTATAAAAGAGGCGATAATTTTTATTAAAAATGGTAAAATCATCGACGTTGTCACTTCTAATGAAGAACTAATTTTGCTCGGTTATAAAACAAAATCTGATGGTAACAACTTAGATTGCTTCGTTCCTCGCAATGACAACTATGGTGATTCAGTCATTATGCCCGGCTTGATTGATGCCCACGTCCACATCAACGAGCCCGGTCGCGAAGACTGGGAAGGTTTCGATACGGCTACTCGCGCGGCGGCAGCGGGCGGCATAACCAGCCTCATCGAGATGCCTTTGAATGCCTCGCCCGTGACGACTACGGTTGCCGCTTTTGAACAAAAAATAGCGGCTACTCAAGGCAAATTGCATGTTAATTGCGGATTTTACGGCGGTTTAGTGCCTAATAATTACGCTGATTTGCCTGATTTGATGCGTTCGGGTGTTTTTGGTATCAAGTGCTTTTTAACCCATTCAGGTATAGATGAATTTCCAAATGTGACGGAAGCCGATTTGAAAAAAGCCATGCCGTTGATAGCCGCTTCGGGCTTGCCGCTTTTGGTTCATGCGGAGTTGGATTCACCCCATACGAAGCAAGTTTTTTTTCAAAAACATCCAACCTCTTACCAAGCGTATTTAAAATCAAGACCTAAAACTTGGGAAAATAGAGCCATTAAAATGATGCTGCGGTTGTGCGAATCGACGAATTGCCGTACGCATATCGTTCATTTATCATCTGCTGACCTTGTTTCAACGCTTAAAAATGCAAAAAAACACCTGCCTTTGACTGTTGAGACCACCCCTCAGTATTTATGCTTTTCAGCCGAAGAAATACCTGATGCCATGACCGTTTTCAAGTGTGCACCGCCCATTCGAGAGCGTGCCAATAACAACAAATTATGGGCAGCTTTGCGCGATGGAACGCTTGATTTTATCGCCTCCGACCATTCGCCTGCACCGCCTGCTTTGAAAGAAATCGCTTCGGGCAATTTGGCGAAGGCATGGGGTGGCATTTCAGGCTTGCAATTCACATTGCCTGTTGTGTGGACGGCAGGGCAAAAGCGAGGTTTTTCGATAGAAGATATGGCGCATTTATTATCTGAAAACCCTGCAAAATTCTTAGGATTGACTCAAAAAGGGCGCATTGAAAAGGGTTTCGATGCGGATTTAGTGATTTGGAATCCTGAAGCACCTTGCATTATTGAAGAAAAAGACATTCATCATCGGCATAAAATTACGCCTTATTTAAGTAAAAATTTACCCCATATACTGAGGGGTCAAGTTCGGCAAACGTATGTGAATGGTGAGAAGGTTTTTGATAATGGGGTGTTTGTTTCATTGCAAAAAGGGAAGGTTTTATTGCATGAAATTTCACATTAGAGTCAATGGGACACTGATTTTATTGATGCGACTGATTTTCTCTGAATTATTGCTTTTTCGATGCACTATTGCGTAGATAGCAAGCAATAGTAAAATTGATGAAATATGCCTTAAAATCAGTCATCTCCGCTTCGTAGCCCAATTCTAAACGGAGATTGTGAAGGCGATATCCTACATTGGTATTAAATAAACCTGCTAAATCATTGTTTACAAAAAAAGCCATTTAAAAAATCTCCTTCTCCAAAAAAGCTTATAAATTCGTAACCTACGCCAAAATAAAATTGTTGCGATTTTTTAAAAATCAAATCATAATTGCCGATGACTCTAAGGCGTGCGCCTGTTGAACCATTGTTATTATATCTGAAATGTATTAAATCTAAACCGACTGTAGCATGAAGACGCTCACTTAAATTGGGTTCTCTCACATCTATAAAATATCCCAATGCAGATAAACCGGTTCGTTTGATGGTTGTAGAAGCCTCTATCCCTTGTCCGATTATTTTTTTAGAGCGAGTTTTATAAACGATTGTTTGTTCCGAGGGATTTACACAATTATTGTATTCACTAAAAAAATCAGCTACCGCCTTTTCTGTAAAACTAACGTTTTCTGCTTTGCGGCTTATCTGAGGGCAATCGCGCGTGATGTATTGTAAAACAGGGATATACCTTTTTTTTAAGTGGTACATATTTCTCTCTGTTAAGTCGTATATATTTTTCTCTAAAGATTCTTTCATTTCAAGCGTATAAAAAATGTCTTTTTGAAGGACAATATAAAGGTCTCTGCATTTTTCTTCAAGGATAACATTTTTTTCAAGAGACCCGAGTGTCAGTTTATAAACGGTCGTAACTCCTTTGAGAATCAGGCGACCAAAACGCCATTCAGTAAGGTATTTATCATTTTTAGAAAGTCCGATTTGAACTTTACCATAAGTGGCTTTATCAGTATCAAAAGTGAAAGATGACGTATTTTCAGGCTTAAAAATTTTAACCGATGTCGCGTTAGAATCTGTCTTAAATTCCACAGAATGTGTCAAATTTAAATCTGTTGCTCTTTTTAGAAAGCCTTGGAACGTATCTGTTGCCGTGATGACAGTACCGCGTTCAAAAAGATGGTCTTGAGAATATAAAAAAGGAGAGATGTTAATTAAAAGAAATAGAGTTGCTGCAAAGTAAGAGTTTTTCATGCTTTCTTTTTATAGTTGGATTTAGGTTTAATATTGTTAATTAGTACAAATAAAGATACGTAAAATTTGACAATTTGGTCTTCTAATTAACAAACTTTCACGACTTCCATATTCAACAATGCGCCCAATTTTTGAATTTTGGAGCTAATATGTCCCACGCCCACTGCACAATGGTGCGCCGGTCCATGACTATTCCATTCATTTACAAATCGCCTTGCACCAATGGGAAATTTATACCGACTATTCGTATTCCCAATTTCTAAAATAGGTCCTGCCACTGATTTTCCTTCGGCAACCAGAAGCATCAAGCCACCTTTTTTTTCAACAACGGAAAGTAGAGTAACCGCCCCATTTTTAACGCTCATTTCTACGGAAACACCTTTGCCGACTTTGCCATGAAAGACTTTCAAAGGGCGGACTTTGGTTTTACCTTCAGCAATAGCGATGTGTCCGGGTCCATCATGCCCCATCAAAATGACATCTTCTTTAAAATCCATCGCATAATATTCTGTGAATGAGCCACCTACGCCGAAGCTGTCCATAATTTTCATGGCTTGGGCATTTTTAATTTCATACTCGCCTGCTACAGGAACGCCGTTAGCCGTGAGTAAAGAATTGCCCAAAATAATAGAGGCGATGGCTTCCTCATTCTCAGAGTTGCCAGTGCCTTTGTAAAAGTATGCCAATGAACCCAATTGGTATTTTTTAACCAATTTATCTAAGGCAACAGAGGTTTTTGCAGCACTTTTTAAGTCTTCTATAGGACAATCATCTTGAATATCGAAGGTGTCAGCAAATAATGTTAAACGATTTTCGACCTCCCCCTCAGTAATTTCACGCCTAAAAGCTGCCAATTCTTCTACTTCTAAGAGTTCGATGTGTCCGCCGAAATGGGCATATTGTTGCGTCAAATCTGTATAAATATCGAGCATTCCACTGTAATAATGCCCCATTGCCCCCATGCGATTGTACGCCATAACGTGCTTGACTTTAGCGGCTTCTATCCATTCTTTTACCTCGTTCCAACATTCTGGATCATTGTGCAACATGCCCGTTATTTGATGAAATTTAATGCCTACGCGGTTAAAAACATTGGCTATTTCAGGCACAGGGCAAGCTGAACAATGCGCCAACCACTCGCCTGTCATTTGAGTGCGGTCAGCCATTTTATTAAAATGAGCATAATCAATAGCGGCTTCGGGGGCTAAATTGAGGATGATAACAGGCACATTCGCCCTTTGCACAACGGGTAAAACGGTAGAAGACAAGGCGTAAGTGGTGACGTATAGAAAAATCAAATCCA
>JAYUUR010000448.1:0-9366 GCA_043754475.1 Saprospiraceae bacterium
ACCCTTCCAATCGCGCTCTTCAAAGCGCAATTCAGCCCGTTTATTGATGGCTTTAAACGTCTGTTGATATTTATTGCATTTGCCCAAAATATATTGAGCTACTTCAAAAGGTACGAGTTTTTGAAACATGAGTGTCTGATAAATTAATTGGAAATGTGAAACATGAGTGTGTAAGTTATTGATTTTTTTAGGAAAATACTACATTTGATGCATTATTTATAACGCATTTTAATCAATCCTAACCAATGTCCAATCCAATTCAACCAGCATTTTTAGAAACTATGAAGGAAATCCGAGAGGTTAAAAGCCTAACGGATTTTCAGATAGCTATTATGAATGGGATAACAATGACAAAGCCCCCTAACCCCCAAGGGGGGAACTTCCCGGCTGACCCTTCACAGCCCCCTAACCCCCAAGGGGGGAACCGTTCGGCAGACCCCTCAGTACTGGAGGACGTAATGGCATTGCCTATTACCCATCACCCATTGCCTATTACCCATATTTCACATGCTCCTAAGCGCAATATTGAAGGCGTTTTGAATGAAAATGAAAGGAAATTGGCGATTAAAAATGCTTTGCGGTATTTTCCATCCAAGCATCATGCTGAATTGGCTGTTGAATTTGCAGCAGAATTGAAGGCATACGGACGTATATATATGCATCGTTTTCGACCTTCATATAATATGCATGCTCGCCCGATTTCGGATTATCCAGCCCAATGCCCACAAGCGGCTGCCATTATGCTGATGATTCAAAACAATCTTGACCCCTCAGTAGCGAAGCATCCGCATGAGTTGATAACTTACGGTGGCAATGGCGCAGTCTTTCAAAATTGGGCGCAATATCTTTTGACGATGCAATATTTATCACAAATGACTGATAATCAAACACTTGTGTTGTATTCGGGGCATCCGTTGGGCTTGTTTCCAAGTCATCCTGATGCGCCGCGCGTTGTAGTAACGAATGGTATGATGATACCTAATTATTCAAAAAAAGATGATTGGAATAAATATAATGCGCTCGGCGTGACTCAATATGGGCAGATGACAGCCGGCTCATTTATGTACATCGGTCCGCAAGGCATCGTGCATGGCACGACCATTACGCTGCTCAATGCAGGTCGTTTGAAGGGCTTTGATACATTGGCAGGGAAGGTGTTTGTTACATCGGGCTTGGGTGGAATGTCGGGAGCGCAGGCTTTAGCGGCAGTGATTACGGGCTGCATCGGTGTAATTGCTGAAGTGGATGATGATGCCATTCAACAGCGCATTAATGATGGTTATATTCAAAAAGATATGGTTTTTTCCTCAAAAAATGCTTCAAAAGAGGATGTTTTAGATGATTTAATTAAAAAAATTAAACAACTTAAAACGGAAATTTTAAATAAATCAAGCCATTCAAGCAAAGGCACTGCTTTGGTTTATCATGGCAACATCGTCGATTTATGGGAACGACTTGTTGCTGCAAACGATGAAAATACTGAGGGGGGGGTATTTGTAGAAATCGGTACTGACCAAACTTCATTGCATAATATTGACGATTGCGGCTACACGCCTGTCGGCTATACTTTTGAAGAAGCCAAGCAACTTCTGATGGATAATAAGCCTAAATTTATGGAAGAAGTGCGCTCGACTTTGCGGCGGCATGTAGCGGCTATCAATAAACTGACCGCTCGAGGCATGTACTTTTTTGATTATGGCAATGCCTTTTTAAAAGAAGCGGCTGAAGCACAAGCCGATATTTTGAAATCGCCCACTGAATTCCGTTATCCAAGCTATGTGCAAGATATTATGGGACCCCTGTGTTTTGATTATGGTTTTGGCCCGTTTCGCTGGGTGTGTTCATCGGGTAAAAAAGAAGACTTGGATAAAACGGATGCCATAGCGACCCAAATACTGAGGGGTATGTTGGAAAATGCTGCGCCTGATATTCATAATCAATTGAAAGACAATGTTTTATGGATTGAAAATGCGGATAAAAATATACCCATCGTCGGCTCAATGGCACGTATCTTATATGCCGATGCTGACGGGAGAGTAGCCATTGCTCAAGCCTTTAATGATGCTATTTCAAAAGGAGATATTAGCGCACCCATCGTTTTAGGTCGTGACCATCACGATGTTTCAGGTACGGATTCGCCTTATCGCGAGACTTCGAATATATATGATGGGTCTCGTTTTACAGCGGATATGGCGGTTCAAAATTTTGTGGGCGATGCGTTCAGAGGGGCTACTTGGGTGAGCTTGCACAACGGCGGCGGCGTCGGTTGGGGCGAGGTAATCAACGGTGGCTTCGGTTTACTTTTGGATGGCTCTGCCGATGCCGAAAGGCGGTTGAAATCTATGCTTTTTTGGGATGTTAATAATGGTATCGCACGGCGTTCATGGGCACGCAATGAAGGCGCAATGGCAACTATAAAAAGAGCGATGGCAACCAATCCGGATTTGATAGTGACGTTGCCGAATTTGGTAGATGAGGATATTTTGAAGGATATATTCTAACAAAAATTAGAAAAAATTGCTTAATAGTGATTTTTATTGCAAAAAACCTATACCTTTGCGTGCCTTTTCAGGGAAGGCGTTATTCTTTAACAATTATCTCTAAGATATTTAAGAAAAAATACAATGGAAGTAGTAAAAATTAACGGAATCGTCCGCGCTGGATTAGGCAAAAAAGCAACAAAAGCTGACCGCAAGAGCGAGGCAATTCCTTGTGTTTTGTACGGTGGTAAAGAAAATGTACACTTCACGACCACGTGGAGCGATGTACGCCACCTCATATACACACCAGATTTCAAAACAGCAGAATTGACTATTGATGGCACTTCTTACAATGCTATTTTGAAAGATACACAATTTCACCCAGCGACAGAGAAAATCCTTCACGTGGATTTTTTGACATTGATACCTGGTCAACCAATTAAAGTGAGCATTCCTTTGCGTTTGAAAGGTACTTCTCCAGGCGTAAAAGCAGGTGGTAAATTGATTCAAAGCGTTCGTAAAATCAAAGTGAAATGTTTGCCAGAAGCTTTGGTTGATGAAATGTTTTTGGATATTACTCCCCTTGAATTGGGTCAAACATCTCGTGTACGTGACGTTATTGCTCAAGAAGGTCTTGAAATTATGATGTCGCCAGCCGTACCGGTAGTATTGATTGAAATCCCACGTGCCTTGCGTTCAGCAGCTACGGCTGATGCAAAAGCAGCGGTTAAGAAAAAATAATGTTGTATATTTTGTTAATGTAAAACAAAAATTCAGCAAAAGGGTTAAATTTGTATTGCGTAAATAACCCTTACCAAAACGAAGAGGTGCGACGATTATCGTTGTACCTCTTTACTTTTGTGCTACCGACATTTAGCCTCTCTGAGGCAACCGCCTCTGATAAAAATTTATGATTATCATGAATGATTTATTGCTTTCTGTTACTACCGTTCAAACCGACCTCAGTTGGGAAAATAAAGCGGACAATTTCAAAAAAATCGATGATATGCTCAGTCAGATTAAAAATACTGATGTCATCGTCTTGCCCGAAATGTTCACCACCGCTTTTTCAATGAATCCTGCTGCCTTCGCAGAAAATTTATTTGCTGATACCTTTCAATGGATGACTCAAAAAGCCAAGCAGATCAATGCAGCCATCACAGGCAGTTTTATTTGCGTTGAAAATGGCAAATATTACAATCGCCTGATTTGGATGCAGCCTGATGGCAATTATTTCAAATATGACAAACGGCATCTTTTCTCTTTGGCAGGTGAAAATGCTCATTATACTGAGGGGTCCGAAAGAGTGACTTTGGAATGGCGAGGTTGGCGTATTTGCCCTTTGATTTGTTACGATTTAAGGTTTCCTGTTTGGAGCAGAAATGTGTTGACACCTACTTTTGGCGGGAGCGAAGCAGAGACTGGATATTATGATTTGCTGATTTATGTTGCCAATTGGCCCGAGCGGAGGAGCAATGCTTGGAAGTCACTATTGACAGCCAGAGCCATCGAAAATCAGGCTTATGTGGTGGGCGTCAATCGAGTGGGCAACGATGGCAACGGTGTTTATCACAGCGGCGACAGTGCTATAATTGACTTTGCAGGGGCTGTGTTATTTTCGCAGGCTCATACTGAGGGGGTACATACGACCATACTTTCCCGCTCAAAAATGACAGATTTCAGAAATAAATTTGGCTTTCTTGCCGACCAAGACTTGTTCAAATTGTAATATGATATTTTTGATTATTTTTAAAATTTATTTTATTGTAAAATATTGATAATCAATTACTTACGCTTATTTATTTCAATTCGCAAGCATATTACTTAAAAAAGTATCCCAATAAAAATTTGCCAAAAGATGAAAACAAAAAAGAAAAATTTGAAAAAAGATGAAAAAAAAGATGAAAATTAAAAAACCTTTTCTACCTTTGTTTCAGCAAGGTAAATATACTATATAGGAGACAGTAAATTTTATTTGCTATTTCATGTTAGGACACAATTTAATTTTGGACGTTTCTCCGCCGTCCTTTAACTAAACCAATAATATCATGGAAGGACAGAGTGAACTCTCGTACCCTACGAAACATTCTTTTATAATCCTACCACTCTTACTCACACTCATTTTACCAAACCTCAACGCGAACACTGCTAACATCCCAATACCTCTAACTGCCAATTTTGCAAAATTAACTTACAGGGCAGTTCCGATTTTTGCTAACACTTTGACCACATTTAATAATCTTAAGTCTGCCAATTTCAAAGCGAGCGAATCTGCAGCTGCTCTTGAAACCAATGCTGCTGTCTCGATTGCGTTTGAAGAAGCCAATATGACTATAAAGGTTGATGCTACCAACACTGTCATATCTTCTTCGTTTTCAATGGCAACTGCATCGAAAGAAGACCGCAGAAAATATGTTGCTGGCTTCGCCGAGTCACATATAGACTGGGGTTTTAAATATCGGTATGGTGGTAATTCTGTCGAAACGGGTATTGATTGTTCTGGTTTCACACGCTACGTTTTGAATTATTTTGAAATCAAAACAGGCAGATCAGCCGATGCACAATTTGAAGTAGGTGTGAAAATACCTGTGACCTCAGCAAAAGCAGGTGATTTGGTTTTTTTCGGTTACAAAAAAGGTATTAGCCATGTGGCGATGGTTGTTTCAAACGACGAAAAAGGACTTGTTGTCGTACACAGCACCACTTCACGCGGCATTGTCAAAGAGAACATTACTGAATCTGACTACTGGAAAAACAAATTAAAAAGTACAGCCGTGAATATTATCGGCATGTAAATCAGTAATAACGAAATAAAACGACAACCTAATTTTAGACTTGCAACAATCAGGCAAAAGGTGTTACAAAAAGCTTTAATAAGCTTTTCGACATTTTTTGCCTTTTGTTTTGTAAGTCTTATTATCCTTGATATAGTAAATTTTCCTCTATTAAATTTCATTCTATTATTTCTAAAATAGGATTTTTTTAAAAATTTTATTCGGAAATAATAGAATACACAGTCTTTTTGTTTTATTTGCGAAACAATAAAATGAGTGCCTAAAATAACATATAGAAACCTATATATTTGCTGAATTGACAATGAAAAAAAAAAGTACGAAAATGCTCAATTTAATACTCTTTGGTCCGCCGGGTTCAGGAAAAGGGACTCAGGCGGAAAGGCTTATTTCAAAATATAATCTTTGCCATATCTCTACGGGGGATATGTTTCGTTACGAATTGAGCCACAATACAGAACTTGGTCAGTTGGCGCGTAGCTACATGGATAAAGGGCAACTGGTGCCCGATTCAGTCACAATTGATATGTTAAGAAAACGCGTTGAAGATAATCCACATGTAAAAGGCTTTATTTTCGATGGTTTCCCACGCACTATACCTCAAGCAGAAGCATTGGACGAGCTATTGGCTGAAGTAGGAGAATCCATTTCAGGCTTGATTGAACTATCAGTAGATGAAGATGAAATCGTGAAGCGCGTTTTACTGAGGGGTAGGTCTTCGGGCAGAGCAGATGACAATGATGAAAGCATTATTCGCAAACGCATCACTGTCTATCGGAGCGAAACCACACCTGTGGCTGATTACTACAGTCAGTTCAGCAAATCGCATAAAATTCAAGGCGTTGGCTCTATCGATGATATTTTTAATAACCTATGCTATACAATAGATTCACTTTGTGTAAATGCGTAAAAATGTCATTGCGAGGAACGTGGCAACTGAGGGGTGTCAAAACCATAAACGCTTGATTATCAAACAGATAGTCAAGCGTTTTGTGCTTAAAGGAGGAGTCATAACGCTGAGTAGGCATTTATTATGATTTTGAAGAGTTTAAAACCCGCATTAAAGGTTCTAAATGGGCATCACTGATTGGCACATGATGTTCACCAATAGTAATATTTTGACTGCGAATGGATTCTATTTTATCCAAATTCACGATAAAGGATTTATGAACACGCATAAAATACTGAGGGGGTAGTTTTTCCTCAATCGCTTTTAAGGTACTTTTTGTAATGACAGGTTTTTTAGTAGTGGTTAAAAATATTTTCACATAGTCTTTCATACTTTCAACGTGGCTGATGTCTTTTATAGATATTTTCACAAGGGAATATTCTACATTTACAAAAAAAACATCTTCTTGCAGCGTTTTAGCTTCTGATACTGAGGGGGTAGGTGTTGCTTTGAGAGCTTCTTGTTTTTGTTTTTCTTCAAGGGCTTTTAGTGCAGCTTTTGTAAAACGCTCCATACTGACTGGCTTCATCAAATAATCAATTACATCAAGGTCGTAGCTTTCGAGGGCATAATTGGAATAAGCTGTGACGAAAATAACCATTGGTTTTTCTCTCAAACTTTGGAGAAACTTTGTGCCGAGCATACCCGGCATTTGAATATCTAAAAACATCAAATCTACGGGCTTCTCTTGTAGCATCTGCATCGCTTCAAAAGGGTTTTTACACACGCCAACCAAGTCCAAAAAAGGCAATTGATGGACATTTTCCTCCAAAAGTTTTCGGGCTAAACTTTCGTCATCTACGATAATACAAGTTAGTTTCATGTTGTTTTAATTAAAAATTAGATTAAGATGGACTAAAAACCAGTCATTTTCATTTTTAATAGTCAATTTATGTGTTTTTGGGTATAATAATTCCAAGCGTCTTTGTACATTTTTTAAGCCAATGCCCGAACTGCTGTCTTTCTCTAATGCTGTTTCAGGTGCAATTTTATTTTTAACCATAAAAGATAAAGTCTTTTCTGTGATTTTTAAATCTATATCAATAATCGGATTAATAATCATACCGACACCATGTTTAAAAGCATTTTCGACAAAGGGAATTAACAACATAGGTTCAATCATTTGCGTTGTGGCTACCCCCTCAGTATTTAGCCTGATTTCAACATCTTCTTCAAAGCGTACTTTCTGCAATTCTATATAATTTTTCAAATAAGCGACTTCTTTTTCAAGTGGAATTTGAGCATTTTCAGATTCATACAACATATAGCGCATCAATTCCGACAATTTTAGTGTAACTGGTTCGGCAGCCTCTGATTTTGTCCGAATCAAATAAACAATACTATTGAGAATGTTAAAAATAAAATGCGGACTGATTTGAGACCGCAAAAAAGAGAGTTCCGATTGCAAACGTTCTTTTTGCTTTTCCTTTTGTTGTTTTTCCTGTGTGATAACATAACTCAACAAACCATAGACGGTACTAATGAATGCTACTAAGACAAGGGCAATTGTTCCTTTTGAGAGTTTGAAACCCCGATTTTGAAGCCTGTTAATGTTTTCTGCATTTAAATAGTTATCAATGACTCGATGTATCAATATAAAAACAACCATTAAAGCTAATAGTAAACATATATACGGCAAAATTCCCTTTTTAACAAGTATTTTAGGAATCAGCCATTCAGTATTGAGAAGAAAAAGGGGTATATGTGTCGTTACGATCACTGTTGTTATAAAAATAGCTTTGCTATAATATTCTTCGTCACGGGCATTTGATAAAGACAGATACAACCATATACTCCATAAAAAGACATGGAATAGGATTTTTTTATGGCTATCCGTTAAATTAAACTTCATTTTAAAAAGGATTTTAATAGTGAACAGCTTGCGTCAAGATTGTCCAAAGGATTCCTATGGAGAAACTTGACGCAAGTTATATTATTGCAGTTGATTAATATTCTTGAATATCATGTTGTGCTTCGGGTTTTTTATTGCCTTTTTTGAATAAAGACGCATCGGCTTTACCAAACGGTACTTGAAGAGCTAATTTAAAATAACGGGTATCACGACGGCGCATAGTCTCCTGAACAGAGGTTGGAAATGTGAAAGTCGTAATATCTTTTCGAGAATTAAAGACATCATTGATAGAAAATACCACATTCGCTGCGTTATTGAAAAACGATTTTTTAATCGCAAAATCCAAATAGGCTATGCCTTGACGAGTGCCTTGCGGAATAGGGCGGTTACCTTCATATCCGCCATTTAACTGGACTGAAAAACTGGAAGGCAAACGATAATTCAAACCTATTTTGCCATTAGCTGCCCAACCATTATTGGTAAAAGTATCTACCGTTACATTGAATTTGAAAATATTGCTGTTCAACATGACATCGAAGTTTTTACCGAAAGCCAATTTTAACGTATTTTCAACGCCATAAGTCAATTCATTTTTACCGTTCTCAAATTTCGTGATAAATACTGAGGGGTCGGTTGTTGAGGGGCGCACGATGGGTTTAAGAGTATTGGTTTCATTGCTCACATACAGTGTAGCCAACCAATTATTTGAGCCGAATATTTTGTTATAATTCAGTTCTGCCATGTTAATAAATTCAGGTTGCAAGGCAGGATTGCCAATCAGAATGTTTTGTTTGTCATTCGATTTGATACCCGGCGTGATTTGCATAAAATTCGGACGTTGTATTTTTCGGCTGAAATTAAGCCCTAATTCTGTTTTTTCATCTAATTTTTTTGAAAAGGATAGCGATGGAAAAAACGAGCGCAACAAATCTTTACCTGTGCTTTTGGGATAATTATAACCAAAATTGGCTTGGTCTGCCAAACGTGAAATGCCTGTCAGGTTCGATTGTTCAAAACGCAAACCCGCTTGATAGTTGATTTGATTTTTCAGACGACCCGAATACATGATATAAGCAGCACTAATATTTTCGCTGACGTATGCATCTTGTGAATATTGATTGTCCACCACATAATCATTTTTAGAAGTATTGAAAGGTTTGAAAAAATAGTTTTGGTCTCTGATACTCCAAAAACTCCGAACACCCATTTCTACTTTTGTCGAATCATTGATAGGATTGACATAATCTAATTGCAAGACAGTTTGATTGCCTACATTTCCATCCGTAATTTTCA
>JAYUUR010000449.1:0-3132 GCA_043754475.1 Saprospiraceae bacterium
TATTAGTAAGCCTATTATCCAGCGTTTATAAACTATCATTTGATTAAGACGTTTTTCTATTACCAGAGTAACTAATGCATTTTAAGGACGTCTAAAGATTATTATTAAAACTAAAAATGAATTGAATATTTCAATGACTAAAATAACCTATTTAAGTATCATCATCGGCACTGCCTTGACATTTCAAGCTTGCAAATCTGCTCAAAAAGCGACGACAACTCCTGTTAAAACAGAAACGGCGAATGTTACCCCCCTCAGTATTTTAACCATTTTATCCAAAATAGAAGACAATGAAATCAAAGCAGATTGGCTGGCAGGCGATGTGGATGCGGATTATAAAGGCAAACCCATGAGCATTACGGCTTCCATGAATGCCCGTTTTAGGCGGGATAGCGTAATATGGTTGAATGTCAAAAAATTGGGCTTCAATGTCGCAAGGGCGAAAATGACGCCTGACTCTATTTTTATTGTCAATTATATCCAAAGCACATACATCGCGCAGGATTTGAAGTATGTTGAAAATAAATATGGTATCCCTGCGGATTTCAAAACTTTACAAAATATACTGCTTGGCAACGCTGTTTTTCTAACAGATAAAAACATGTTGAAAGTAGAAAAAGATGCATCTGGCGATATTATACTGAGGGGGTCGAATGCTCAATGGAAAAATATGTATCGCCTTGATAGTCAAGCAGATATGATTAAAGAAATGGTTTTTGAACAACCCATCACAGAGCGTTTTTTGAAAATCACTTACGAAAACTACGCTATACTGAGGGGGTATGCCAATGACCAAAAGAAATTTCCTTATATTCGCACTTTGAATATGGAAAGCCCACAAACGGGCAAAATCAGTATTACCTTAGAAGTAGATGCCGATGGTCTTGAAGTCAATGTTCCGAAAAATATCAAGTTTGAAATCCCTTCGCACTACGACAGGGCTGATTAATACTGCACAAACTTTCCAATTGATAGCCCCCCTACCCCTTCCGAAGGAATGCCTTTGGCAAAAGGGGGAGTCCATTGGAATTAAAATAATTTTATTGCTTATTTTATTGTCATTTAATTTAAATGCTCAAAATAAGCGGGGCGAGTTGGAGATGAAACGCCAGCAACTCCTCAAGCAAATTGAGACCACCACGCTCCAGCTCAATCAAACTCAACTCAACCGATTGGCTGCCAGAGACCGCATAGAAGCCCTACAAAATCAGATAGAGAATCGAGAAGCACTCATCAATAACCTCCACGAAGAAATCAACGAAACGGATGCTATTATCGAACGCACGGAAGATGTTTTGAATGCGTTAAACAGTGATATTCAACAGCTTAGAGTAGAATATGCTTCGATGGCAAGCAAGGCATATAAAATGAAAGTGCCTAATAATGCCATACTTTTTATGCTCTCGTCCAATAATTTTACGGATGCTTATAAGAAATGGCAGTATTTCAGAATGTACGATAAATTTCGCAAAAGGCAAGCGAAAATGATCACTGAAACGCAAAAGTCGTTGTCGAGTAAAAATGAGTTTTTGATTCAACAAAAAGCGCAGAAAGTTAATTTGGTCTCTACAAATGAGCATCAAAAAAAGATGTGGGGTTTTGAAAAGCAAAATAAAGATAAGCTAATCAATGACCTCAAACAGGATGAAAGTCGCTTGTCTGGCACCTTAAAATCGCAAGCTAAACAAAATGTTAAGCTGAATTCTTCTATCGAACGGCTCATATACGCCGAGCTTGAGGTGAAGCGAAAAGCAGCTGAAGAACGGGCTCGTAAAACTCGTGAAGAAGCCAATCGCCTTGCGCGAGAAAGGGCTAAAGAGAGAAAAAATAACCCTAAAGAAGAAATTGAAGTCGAAATTGAAAAACCAAAAGTGGATGATATTGTTACAGAATCATCTGAAAACTTGACACTTTCAAGCGATTTTAGAAGCAATAAAGGCAAATTGCCGCCGCCCGCTACTGGCACTATTGCTCGGGCGTTCGGTAAGCAGCAAGTGCTGGATAAAGTGACAGCATTAAATAATGGGATTGATATTAAGACCAGTCAAAATGCTGAGGTGCGGGCTGTTTTTTCAGGCTCAGTTTCTATTATTTCGAGCATTCCGGGATTGGGTTATGTGGTATTGATTCAGCATGGCAATTATTATACGGTTTATTCTAATTTATCATCCGTAGCGGTTAAAAAAGGTCAAGCGGTTTATACGCGTCAGACGATTGGTTATGCGGGCGTGAATCCTGTGAGCAACGATTCGGAAGTGCATTTTGAAGTTTGGCTTGAAAAAACGCATTTGAATCCTTCGCTTTGGATAGCGCGTTAATTTTTATATTTCAAGCAGAAATTGAATTTTATAGAAATATTTTTTTGATTGAAAAAACAAAGCAAACATATTGAATTTAGAAGTTTTTCCTTAGCAATTTTGCTATTTTTCGCATTCGGCGCAAAGGAAATGCACCACTTTTTGGCACATGCCCATAAAGAGGTGAAAATATGTGATGCTAAAAATGGTGAGCAACACATCCACGATGAAGAATATGCCTCAGACAATTGCTCCCTTTGTGATTTTACTTTTTCGATTTTTGAATTTCAATTACCAACTTTTTGTTTAAATAATATCAAATTCTTTTTCAGCGAAAAAGAATTTCACTACATATCTTTCAAGCTATCCTGCGCTTACTTTCTCCCTTCTCTTCGAGGTCCGCCATCTTTATAATGATGAATTATAAATGATGAGTGATGAATGCGTTAATTAGTTGATAGTTCCCCAAGGGATGCCTATGGCTCAATTAGTTAGGCTGTAATTCCATTCATTCATTTCACTTACGTAAGCGGCAGAGCCGCAAAATATTTTCCCAAAGGGATGCCTCTGGCAGTAGTCAACAACCAAATAATATTCCGTAAGGTGCAGCGCACCGAAATATTATTTGCAAAAGGTGTCGGTGCGCTGCACCTTGACGGAATGGTTAATTGATTTTGCTACCAATATTGAGGTGCTCTGCACCTTAAAAAATGCTTCATTTCTAATTTAAAAATCATAAAAATGAAAATCATAACCTTATATATCGCAGCCATTTTTGTTTTGTTGAATCAAAATTTAAATGCTCAAAATAAAATTACAGGCAATATTAAAGATG